>JAGFWA010000091.1 GCA_017640245.1 Pelagibacteraceae bacterium | reverse complement strand
CACTAATCAAAGATTAAAAATTATGCCAACGATAAATCAATTGTTGAGAAAACCAAGGGTCAAACCTTTATCTAGAAATAAAGTTCCTGCCTTGGAAAAACAACCAATAAAAAGGGGTGTTTGTATAAAAGTGTATACCACTACACCAAAAAAACCAAATTCTGCACTAAGAAAGGTTGCAAGAGTAAGATTATCAAATGGCTATGAAGTAACCGCATATATTCCAGGTGAGGGACATAATTTACAGGAACACTCAGTTGTTTTAATCAGAGGCGGCAGAGTGAAAGACTTACCAGGAGTTAGATATCATATTCTTAGAGGTAATCTTGACGCTCAAGGCGTAACTTCTAGAAAAAAAAGGCGATCTCTATACGGAGCAAAAAAACCAAAATAATTTTATGTCTAGAAAACGAAGAGCTCCAAAAAGAAAAAATTATTCTGATCCAAAATACAGATCAGAAGTTGTTTCAAAATTTATAAATTCAATCATGCATGATGGAAAAAGATCTACAGCTGAAAAAATTCTTTATACAGCATTAGATAAAATTAAAAGTAAAAATGAAGATCCGATTGAAGTATTTAACTCTGCTGTAAATAATGTGCGTCCAAATTTAGAAGTACGATCGAGAAGAGTTGGGGGTGCTACTTATCAAGTTCCTGTAGAAGTAAAATCAAACAGATCACAAGCACTTGCGTTAAGATGGATTTTAGCTGCATCGAAAAAAAGAAAAAATAAAACAATGGCAGAAAAAATATTCTTTGAACTCCTTGATGCTTCACAAAAGAAAGGATCTGCTGTTAAGAAAAAAGAAGATACTCATAAAATGGCAGAGTCAAATAAAGCATTCGCACACTTCAGATGGTAAAATTATGCCCAGAACACATCAATTAGAAAAATACAGAAACATTGGAATCATGGCACACATTGATGCCGGAAAAACAACTACAACTGAAAGAATTTTATATTATACCGGCAAGAGTCATAAAATTGGAGAAGTTCATGATGGTGCGGCCACAATGGATTGGATGGAACAAGAACAAGAGAGAGGAATTACAATTACTTCAGCGGCAA
>JAGFWA010000090.1 GCA_017640245.1 Pelagibacteraceae bacterium | reverse complement strand
AATTTCAATTGCACGATAGTTGGATGTTACGCTAGTGAAAAATCCTTTCCGTCCTTTATCAAAATCTCCTCGCCATGTTTTTCTAGCCATAATGAGTAGAAAAATCACCCCAATCGTAACGTGAGTTCCATGAAAACCAGTGATCATAAAAAAGAAAGCGCCAAATTGTTCTGCTCCAAAAGGATTTCCCCAAGGCCTAACTCCTTCGTGTAGAATTAACTTGGTCCACTCAAATGCTTGCATACCAACAAAAGTAGCTCCGCATACAGCGGTCAACAGCAAGAATATTGCACATAATTTACGATTTTTTTCATAACCATATTTCACAGCAATCGCCATCGTTCCACTACTTGAAATCAAAACAAATGTCATAATCGCAATTAGGAGAAGGGGTACGCTTGTGCCAAAGACATCAAGTCCAAAAACTATGCTTGCATCTGGCCATGATGATGCTGTGGATGCACGAACCGTCATATAAGAAATCAAAACACACATAAAAATGAAAGTGTCGCTAAGTAGAAAAATCCACATCATAGCTTTATTCCACGGCATGCCTTTAAAGGCTCTTTGATCTGAGCCCCAGTCGTGGGTGAAGCCGCCCCATCCTTTTGGAAGTTTACCTAATGCACGATTCATTTATTTCCCTCTTTCTTCATGTTCTTTCAACCCTTGCCTTACGAACCTGACTTGGAGAAACGTTTTGTGGAATATAATCCTTATCCGCACCAGGAACACTGAAGTCATACGGCCAACGATAGACCACGGGCAGTTCATTCCAGTTTCCATGTTTTGGAGGCATTGTAGGTGTTTGCCATTCTAACGAGTTAGCTTTCCAAGGATTTCTTTTTGATTTTTCCCCTCTTACAGCACTGTTGATTACATTATAAAAAAATATAAGTTGAGATACCGCAACAACTATAGTGACTATTGTAATAAATTCATTTAAACCTGATGAGGAAGCATATGTACTATCATACATTTCATAATATCTTCGAGGCACCCCTTGTAGCCCTTGATAATGCATCGGAAAATAAATTGAGTAAGCGCCAATAAATGTAATCCAGAAATGAAGTTTTCCCAAACCTTCGTCTAGCATGCGTCCCGTCATCAGAGGAAACCAATGATACAAAGCACCGAATACAACAAGAACTGGTGCAA
>JAGFWA010000009.1 GCA_017640245.1 Pelagibacteraceae bacterium | reverse complement strand
AATAACACACCATTAAATAATTTGCCCAGATTCACCATTTTGGATGATGTTGAATTATTAAATATAAATACCGCAAACGCTCTTCTAAAATTTATTGAGAATCCATCCACTTTTGATTTTTTCATCCTCATTAATAATAAAAAAAGTAAAATTATTGAAACGTTAAAATCGAGATCGTTAGAAACAAAAATATTCTTAGATCATAAAAAACAAGAAGAAGTTTTTAACAATTTAGTAAAAGTTTTAAATATAAAATCACACTTTTCACATAATTTTAAAAGATATACTGCTCCAGGAATGTTAATTAAGTTTTCTGAATATTTAAAGAAATTAAAAATTGAACAAGATACTCCTTTTTATGATATGACAGTTATTCTTCTAGACTCTTACAGAAAAAGCAAAGATGATCTTTGCTTAGATTGTATTAAATTTTTGTTAGATATTCAATTTTCTAAAATTTTAAAAAGAGACAATATAAAAGTTATGGAAGCTATTGATACTAAAAATGACATTCTTAATTTATTAAATCAATGTCGTAACTTTAATCTAAGCAACAGTTCTGTTTTACAATATTTTAAAACGCATCCTGATTATGTTCAGTAAAAATTTTTACATCACCACTCCAATTTATTATCCTTCTGGCAGACCACATATGGGACATGCTTATTCAAGTATAATTGCAGACATTTTTGCCAGATTTAAAAGAATAGATGAATATAGCGTTATGTTTCTTACGGGCACAGACGAACATGGTTTGAAAATGCAGAGAGAAGCTGAAAAAAAATCAAAAGATACCAAATTATTTTGTGATGAATTATCTTTAACGTTTAAAGATTTGACCAAAACATTAAATTTATCAAACGATGATTTTATTCGAACTACAGAAAAAAGACATTACAAGGCTGTTGAAGAAATATGGAATAGATTAGTAAAATCCAAAGATATTTATTTATCAAAATATAACGGCTGGTATTCTGTTTCAGACGAAGCTTATTATGATGAAGATGAAATAGAAACAAAAGATAATATCAAATGCGCTAAAATCTCCGGTTCAAAAGTTGAGTGGGTAGAGGAGGAGTCATATTTTTTTAAATTATCAGGTTGGCAGGATAAATTATTAAAATTTTACGAAAACAACCCAAAATTTATTTTACCTCTCTCAAGAAGAAATGAAGTAGTTCAATTTGTAAAAAAAGGTTTAAAGGATTTATCTGTAAGCCGCACATCTTTTTCATGGGGGATCCCCGTACCAAAAAATTCAAAACACGTAATTTATGTTTGGCTAGATGCATTAACAAACTATTTAAGCGCTTTAAATTTTCCAAACACAGAAGATAAAAAATATAAAAGATTTTGGCCAGCAACTGTACACATTATTGGTAAAGACATTTTAAGATTTCACGCTATATATTGGCCTGCTTTTCTGATGGCGGCTAAAGTTCCTCTGCCCCAAAGAGTTTATGGACATGGATGGATACTTTCTGATGAAAAAAAAATGTCAAAATCTCTAGGAAATATTCTAGATCCTATTACAATAATTACTAACTATGGAATTGATCAATTAAGATACTATCTGGCCAAGGAAGTTTCATTAGGTAACGACGGTAATATTTCCTTGGAAAGCCTTAAAAATTGCATCAATAACGATCTAGCAAATAATTATGGAAACTTGTGTCAGCGAGTATTTTCTTTTGTTAACAAAAATTGTAATTCAAAAATTCCATCATTCGGAAAATTTCAAAGCGAAGATACGCAATTATCAAATGAAATAATTAAACAAATACCGAATTTAAAAAAATTAATGGATAATCAAGATTTAAATTTATATATAAAGGAGCTAATCAATTTTTCTTTTAACGCCAACAAATATTTTAATGATTTAGAGCCATGGTCTCTCAAAAAAACTAACTCGGAAAGAATGAATACAGTTTTGTATAATATTTTAAATCAGATTAGATCTATCAGCATATTATTGCACCCAATCATACCCGATTCAACAAACAAAGCTTTAGATATATTAGGAATAAAGAAAGAAGATAGAGTTATAAGTAAAATAGCAAATCTAAAATTTTTGAAACCTGGAAATATTATTAAAAAAGCAAATATTTTATTCAAGAAAATTGAAAATGATAATTGATTCTCATTGTCATTTAGATTATCCCCCTTTAAATACCAACCTAGATAAAGTTTTGGCAAGAGCAGAAAAAAGTGGTGTAAAATATTTTTTAACAATCTGCACCGAAGATGAAAGTTTTGAAAAAATATTAAATATTTTAAAAAAATATAAAAACGTTTTTGGAACCTACGGCATCCATCCTCACGAAGCAAAAGACTATATTGATTTGACTATTGATAATATTAAAGAGAATCTTTTAAAAAATAACAAAATTATAGGAATTGGTGAAACCGGACTTGATTTTTATTACAATCATTCAGATGGTAAATTACAGAAAAAATGTTTTTTAAAACATATTCATGCCAGTCAAGAAACATCTAAAACTTTAATTGTTCACTCTAGATCCGCAGAAGATGATATAGTTGATATTTTGTCAAGCGAAGTAAAAAATAAAAGTTTTAAAATTTTAATGCATTGTTTTACTGGTAGTAAAGAATTTGCTCACAAACTTTTAGATATTGGATGTTATTTTTCTGCTAGTGGCATTATTACTTTTAAAAAAGCTAATGAATTAACTGAGACGTTTCAATCCATTCCAAATAATAAAATTTTAATAGAGACTGATTCCCCATATTTATCCCCCGAGCCGCTCAGAGGAAAAACAAATGAACCTAGCCATATAATTCACACGCTTAAATATATTTCTAAAATTAAAAAAGAAACAGAGAAGTCTGTTGCGTCATTTACCGGTCATAATTTTTCTAAACTATTTAATTTAAGTAATTTATGACAAAATTAATTATTTTGGGCTGTGGAAGCTCAGTAGGATCTCCGTGGATAACGAACAATTGGGGAAAATGCGATAGAAAAAATAAATTTAATATTAGAACGCGTTGCTCTGCTTTTATACAAAAGGGAGATCTATCCATTTTAATAGACAGTAGCCCAGATATCAAAAAGCAAATTCTTGATAATAAAATTAAAAATATAGATTACGTTTTATACACCCATGAACACTCTGATCAGACTAGTGGGATATTTGAACTAAGACCTTTTTTTTGGAAAAATAAAAAAAAAGTTGATATTTATGCAAGTTCAAAAACTTTAAGAGTATTAAAAAAAAAATACGATTATTGTTTTTTTGGCGGCCAAGGATACGCGCCCATTATAAAGGGAAATTTAATTAGTAAAAAGTTTACATTATCTAAGAACAAAAATAAAATTTTATTCACTTCCTTTGAAGTAGAACATGGTAAAACGACATCTACCGCTTATTTATTTAACAAAACAGCTTATATTAGCGATTGTAATCAAATTGGCAGAGAAGATTATAAAAAATTAAAGGGTTTAAATTTGTTGATACTTGATTGTTTAAAAATTAATTTTCATCCATCACATTTTAATCTTGAACAAGCAATATTGATTAGTGAATTGGTTAGAGCAAAAAAAACAATTTTGACAAATTTACATACCGATTTAGATTATAATTTTTTAAAGAAAAATTTACCTAAAAATATTATTCCAGCTTACGATAAAATGATATTGAAAATTTAATATTATTATTTTCAATTTTTCCTATTAGCTATTTAATAGCTTTTTTAATAGCATCAACGGGTAACATAACACATTCTTTTCTGCTTAAATATTTTTTAGACAAGAGAAATTTAAAGTTCTGAAACGATATAAGATTTTTTATATTTTTTACTTTATTTTTTTTTATGTATTTAGCTAAAATACTTGCTGATGCTTGGCAAAAAATGCAAGACTCAGTTTCGTATCTCATATTTTTAATTATCTTATTTTTTACTTCAAGTTCTACTTTTATTTTATCTCCACATTTTTTATTTTTTATAGATGCAAAATTTTTTGAAGTATTTTTAAGCCCATAACTTGATATGTCTTGAGCAAACTCTAAAATTTTAGAATCAATCATTTTTTTGAATATAAAAATATTAGCAAATAACCAAAAATGGATGATAGAAACGATCCAAGTAATACACCAATTTTTACTCCATCAAGGTGTTGTGCCGCATCAACAAAAGCTAAATTTCCAACAAATAAACTCATGGTAAAACCTATACCCGTTAATATTCCAACTCCATAGAAAGTTATCCAATCAGAATTATTTGGCATTTCGGCAAGTTTTAATTTTATTGAACAATATGAAAATAAAAACACTCCAATTTGTTTTCCAAAAAATAAACCACATACTATTCCAAGAGGAACAGGATTTAATAACGTAGCAAAGCTCATGCCCGCTAATGAAACACCGGCATTAGCAAATGCAAATATTGGCATAATTCCAAAGGCAACATAGGGAGATATTGCGTGCTCTAATTTTACCAAAAGGGAATGACGATGATTTTTATTATTCCCTTTATGCGGAATTGTTAAAGCAAGCAAAACGCCTGATATAGTTGAGTGTACTCCTGAAGAATGAGTAAATTCCCACAATAATAATCCGACTAATAAATATGGGAAAAAACTTTTAATGTTTAATTTATTAAATATTATCAAAAGAATCATACAAAGAAACATCAACAACAAATAGAAAAATTGAATTTTTCCTGAGTAAAAAAAAGCTATTATTATAACAGCTCCCAAATCATCGATAATGGCAAGGGCAGTAAGGAATACTTTTAAAGAAATCGGCACTCTTTTTCCAAGCAATGATAAAATGCCAAGTGAAAAAGCAATATCGGTAGCAGATGGTATCGCCCAACCATTAAGAGTAACTGGGTTCGTATAATTTATGCCAATGTAAATTAAAGCCGGAACCAACATTCCACCAACAGCAGCAATTATAGGGAGAAGAGCCTGTTTAGGTTTGGACAGCTCTCCTTGTATAAATTCTCTTTTGATTTCTAACGTAACCAAAAAAAAGAAAATTGTCATTAGCACATCGTTTACCCAGTGCAAAACACTTAAATTGATTTTGAAATTTCCGACACCTATACCAAAATAAGTATTCAAAATATCTTCGTAATATGTACTTAAATCGCTATTGCTAATTATTAACGCTATAGCTGCAGCAAATAGCAAAACAAGGCCTGATGCAGCCTCTAATTTGAGAAACCACTTAAATGGTTTAGAAATATATTGTATCATTTTGATATTTTTTTATGAAATTAAATATTTCTTTATACATACCTGTATACAACGGAGAATCTACAATTGAAAGTGTTTTAAAGAGCGCACTACAACTTGATCCGGGTGCTGATGAAATTATTATTATAGATGACGGATCAAATGACCAGACTAAAGAAATAATAAAAAAATATGAAAATAGAATAAAAATAATTAAGAACGAAACCAACCAAGGTCTTGGCTTTTCTAGAAATTTAGCTATATCAAAATCAAAACATCAATTGGTAGCTTCTATTGACGCAGATGTTGAACCAGAAAAAAAGTGGTTATTGAAATTGTATGAGACTCAGAAAAAATTTGGTAGCGCTATTTGTGGAGGCAGATTGTTTGAAAAATACAAGGATAAGAATATTTACAATATGTGGAGACATATACACGGGACACAGAATCCTTTTGGTGATAAAATAATTGAAAATCTAGGAGATACTGTAAGCGGATCTAATACTTTATTAAATAAAGAAGTGTGGTCTAACGTTGGCGGGTACTTAAATGAGTATAAAACAAATGGTGAGGATGTTACTTTTTGTAGAAAGCTTGTAATTTCAAAATATAAAATTTCTTATAATGGCACTGCTGAATGCAACCATCTTCAAAATGACAATCTCAAATCTTTATGCAATAGGGCAAGAAGAGCTTATGTATATGGAGGAGGTTTAAAAGAACCTACGTTTTTGAGATTCATACAAAGGTCTATTAGACATTCAAAATTTTGTATTCGTTTTAGTTTAAAGGATTTTATTAACTTAAGATTTTCATTAATCTATATAAATTTTATAATGCTTTTCAATCATGTGATTAAAGAATTTTTAGGACTTATTCATAAAAAAAAAGACTATATTTAACTTTTTTACCTAATCTTTGTGATAAGATTACATATAAAAAATAAAAAAAGGAGTTAAGGATGAAACCATTATCTCAAACTTTATTCTGGTTAGGAATTATTTCTATTCCATTTTCGTGGATGATGTGGCATTTTGGAACAGAAATTGAAATTGGAACCCAGGTAATGAAGAATCTCCAAGATCCGATATTAAGAAATATTTTACTAGAAGCTCATGCGGAACGTTGGGGTATTTTTGTAGCAACATGGCCGGTAACTCTTCTGGTGTTGAGCTATATATTGGAAAAAAAATCCAAATAACTACAAAGATAACATCGTACAAAAAGAGAAGTTTGAAAGGGGCGTCCTGTTATCTGTCAGCACAGCACCTGTTGTATTTTAAACTAATTTAAGTAATTGGTTTAGATTATTGATGATATGTTGAGGTTTGTAGTCTAATTTATCAAATATTTTGTTAAATCGATTGACCCATATTGCATTGTAACCAAAAATTCCTCCTCCTGAAACATCCCAAGTATTTGAACTCAAAAAACAAATATTTTCAGGTTTGCAGCTATATTTTTTGATTGGCATTTCATAAACTTTTGAATCAGGTTTATATACTCCAACATTTTCGACAGACATTATGTCATCGAAATAGTTTTGAATATTATTGCTTTCAACCAATCTTTTTAAAAGATCGGGTGTTCCATTGGAGAGAATAGCTATTTTAATTTTTTTGGATTTAAGACCATCCAGACATTCTTTTACTTCGGGGTAGGGGATGAGTTCCTTATATAAATTCAACAATTCTTCTCTCATGTTTTTATCAATTTTGAATGTTGCCATTGTATGATCCAAAGAGTCTTCAGTAATTTGCCAAAAATTTTTATATTTTTTCATAAGACTTCTTAACCATGTATATTCAAGCTGAGTAGTTCTCCAGGCATTAGCAAAGCCTTCCCATTTATCACCAAGTTTTTCTTTGCATTTAGCTGCGGCAGAATTCACATCAAACAAAGTTCCATATGCATCAAATACGCAAGCAGTTACGTTTTCTATTTTCATAATGAATTTTCTTTATTTTGAAATATTGTGTTTTTTTAAATCTTCTTTTATTTCATCTAAAATAGCTGGATCATCAATTGTTGCTGGCATTTTGTAGGATTCACCATCCGCTATTTTTCTTACCGTTCCTCTTAATATTTTTCCTGATCTTGTTTTGGGTAGTCGTTTAATAACGATAGCGGTTTTAAATGCCGCAACTGGACCCACTTTCTCTCTTATCATTTGAACACATTCTTTTGATATTTCATCGTGTTTTTTGCTTACTCCCGTTTTAAGGACCAATAAACCTATTGGCAGTTGTCCTTTTAATTTATCTGATATGCCCAAGACAGCACACTCAGCAACATCTTTGTGTTCTGCCAAAACTTCTTCCATTGCTCCAGTTGAAAGCCGATGGCCAGCTACATTAATGATGTCATCTGTTCTTGACATAATCCAGAGGTAAGCATCTTCGTCAATATGACCCGCATCATAAGTTTGATAGTATCCAGGATAACGTGACATATAGGTTTCTTTATATCTTTGATTGGCATTCCATAGCGTTGGAAAAGTTCCTGGTGGTAGAGGTAATTTGACAACGACATCTCCCATCTCATTTGGTTTTGCTTCCTTACCATCGTTTTTGATTATTTTTACATTATAACCCGGAACTGCTTTGCACGCAGATCCATATTTAGTTTTTGATAGCCCTAAGCCTGCACAGTTAGCGCTAATTGCCCAACTAGTTTCCGTTTGCCACCAATGATCGATTACAGGAACTTTTAATAAAGATTCTGCCCACTTAAGTGTATCTGGATCCGCTCTTTCACCTGCGAGAAACAAAGTTTCAAAAGATGATAAATCATATTTTTTAAAAAAATTTCCATTAGGATCTTCTTTTTTGATAGCTCGAAAAGCAGTTGGGGCAGTAAAAAGAGACTTAACTTTGTGTTCAGAAATGATTCTCCAAAAAACTCCGGCATCTGGAGTGCCAACTGGTTTTCCTTCAAACAATACTGTTGTACATCCGTGAAAAAGTGGAGCGTAAACAATATAAGAATGACCAACTATCCATCCTATATCGCTAGCAGACCACCAAACGTCATCTGGATCAATGTTATATACATTTTTCATTGTCCATTTTAGAGCGACTATGTGTCCACCCACATCTCTAACAATTCCTTTTGGCGTACCGGTTGTCCCAGAAGTGTAGATAATATAAGCATAATCATTAGCATTCATTTCAACACAGTCCGCTGGCTTTACATCTTTTATCGTATCGTTCCAATCAATCTCGTTTTTACCATCCAGTTCTATTTTGAAATCTTTTCTCTGATAGATAATACATTTATCGGGTTTATGTTTTGCTATTTCCATCGCCTTTTTGAGCAGAGGTTTATATTCTATTGTTTTTCCCGGTTCATAACCGCATGAAGCTGATACAATAATTTTTGCCTTAGAATCATCGATTCTGCTAGCAAGTTCTGTTGCAGCGAATCCGCCAAAAACTACCGAATGAATTGCACCAATTCTTGCACAAGCAAGCATAGCTATTGCCGCCTCAGGTATCATAGGCATATAAATTATTACTCTATCTCCCTTATTAATGTTTTGTTTTTTTAAAGCTCCAGCAAAAATTGAAACACGATCTTTTAATTGATTATAAGTGATTTTTTCTTTGGAATTAGTAATAGGACTATCATAAATGATAGCTGTTTTTTTACCCATGCCATTTTTTACATGCAGATCAATCGCATTGTAACAAGTGTTTGTTACTCCATCTTCAAACCATTTATAGAAAGGAGGATTGTCAGAATTTAGAATCTTGGTAGGTTTTTTATACCAAAACACATCCCCTGCAACTTCTGACCAAAAACCTTGAGGATCTTGAATAGATCTATCGTAAATTTCTTGATACTTGCTTTCCATGTTGCTCTAAATAAATTTAGATAGACTAGTAGAACATATTATTAATTGAAAAACAAACAGCCGATTGTCTGTCATGAACATTGGTATAAAATACTGGAAAAAAGTGAATAAGATTAGTAGAGTAAGGATAAAAAGCAGTAATCAATGCCTGATTTTATCCCACCAGAATACGAAAAATTAGTAAATGTTATTTTTTTAGTTGTGACTGCGCTCATTGCACACCATGGAATTACTTATAGAAACCCTGATGGAGAAAAAGATTTTGTAAGATTGCTTTTTGGATGTATTGCCGGCGTTTATTTTATTCTGGTTCTTTTTAAGGATGTATTAGGATTAATAAGTTTTTAAAGCTTTCCTGGTTTGTGCATCACTTGACCTTCGTCCAATTCTTGTATTTTTAAAACCCTTTCACTCTCTGGAAGTTGAAGTTGTTCATTAAGATATAAAGCCCGTTCTTTTACCGAAGATGATTTGAATTTATAATTTAGAATTACTGTTCCCAAACCTGGACCGGCAACAGCTTTATGATCAATTCCGAGTGCTTTTAGATAATCTTGTAAGGCTCCCTGATAATCTTTTTTTCTATCTTTAACAATGCCTCGATTAGCATATGCCGCTGCCAAGGTACCTACACCGGTTAGATCATCATCTTTAACGGTTTTTTCTAAAAAATTTATTAGATAATTAAGTTCTTCGGTCGCCTCTAAATACATTTTTTGAGAAATAAAGACTAAAGCTTTGCACATAATCGCTCCACGGTGATCAGGGGTCTTTTCTAATGCGGTATTAGCTGCCCGAAGTGCCTGGTCATATAGTTTATCTTTTAAACGCATATCGCAGACTTCCGTTTCGTAATCTCCTGGAGGCCTATTCATAAAGGATCTGACTAATGCCCAAACTGTAAACATGACAAACGTTAATATTGCCATGTTTATAATAAATCTTCTTAAAACTTTTGTGCTCATCAATTAAAAACCTGTTTTACATAAAGGTAGCTAAAGACAATACACAATAATATTGCTGTAAACGTTGCTCTTTTCTTTAAACCATTTTTTTCCTCTTCGGAAACAGAGCCTTGAGTCTTTTGTTTTTTTCTAACGTACAAAACCCATATCAATTGTCTAACTGGAAAAAATAAAACTGCACTCAAAAGCGTGACCCAAAAAGGATCGTGAAACATTATGTAATAAGCGGCTAAATCCATAAAAAGTCCAATTTACTATGTTTTATAAAGCAAACAGAGTGTAGAATAGCTATATATAGAAAGATTTTCAATCAATAGTTGAATTTATTTTTTGCATTAGTTTAAAAAAGGATAACATCGTTTCAAATAAACAGTTGCTTAAAATAATCATATATGTTCAGATCCTCATATCGCCCGGGACCTAAAAGTCCTGGGCTTTATTGTTTTATAAAACGAAATAAAAAATAAAAAAAGGGGGAACCTTTATGTCAGCAAAAGTAACGTGGCTGATAGTGTTTGTACTCTTATACTGGGCGTATTGTATATTCTGGGGAATAAGAGGCGCACAACTGGCGAAGACAGCATCTGATTATTTCATATCGGGAAGAAAATTACCGATGTGGGTATTCGTTCTGGCCGCCACAGCTACATCATTTTCTGGCTGGACCTTTATGGGTCATCCAGGATTAATTTATAGAGATGGATTCCAATATGCATATGCATCTTTTTATGTAATCACCATTCCTTTTACAGGAGTGATGTTCTTAAAAAGACAATGGATACTTGGAAAACGTTTTGGTTACGTAACTCCGGGAGAAATGCTAGCCGATTACTTCAAAGGTGATATGGTTCGTGTTTTAACTGTAGTCGTAGCTTTATGTTTCTCAGTTCCTTATCTAGGTTTACAATTAGCAGCATCTGGAAAACTATTTAATGTTTTATCAGATGGAATGTGGGGCGTAACTACTGGTACATGGGTACTAGCTGGTATCGTGGCACTTTACGTAGGATTAGGCGGATTAAGATCCGTGGCTTACGTGGATACACTGCAATGTGTACTTCTATGGTTTGGAATTGTAGCAATAGGTTTTGTTACGTACGACCTCGTTGGAGGTTGGGACGCATTGAACGTAGGTTTAGCAAAAGTGGCTTTGGTAGAAGGCACCAAATGGGGAGTAACCCCGGGTGACGGATACTCCGCATACTTTGCAATTCCGGGTGTCATACAGTTTACGGCTGGACTAGGAAAAGAAACTCCAGTTGGTGGATTGTGGACAGGAGTGATGGTGTTAACTTATATGTTTGCTCTTATGGGCATTCATTCTTCACCAGCATTTTCAATGTGGGCGTTTTCGAACAAAGATCCAGAACCATTTGCATCACAACAAGTTTGGGCTTCTTCATTTGGAATAGGCTTTGCTCTATTCTTATTTACAGCGGCTCAAGGAATGGGAGCGCATCTTTTAGGTGCAGACCCTGTCGTGAATGCAGCGGGAGTGAATATATCAAATGTACTTCCAGAATCGATTGGTAAAGGCGGTCAAGGAAATCTTGTACCTTACCTAATCAATACGGTTGCGGATACAGCTCCATGGTTTGTAGGTCTTCTTGCGGTATGTGCCCTAGCTGCTATGCAGTCTACAGGTGCAGCATACATGTCAACTTGTGCATCAATGATCACTAGAGATATCTACAAAAAATTCTTTAGCCCAAAAATGACTCACGCAGAACAAAAAATGGTGGGACGTATTTGTGTGGTACTTGTAGTAGGATCAGCCTTAATGGTTGCAACTTTCTCTACTGACGCATTAGTGCTTCTAGGTGGATTAGCCGTAGCGTTTGGTTTCCAAATGTGGGTACCATTGGCTGCTGTTTGCTATTTCCCTTGGTTGACAAGAGAAGGCGTATCTTGGGGTCTGTTAGCAGGTATAATAGGTGTTATGCTTACGGAAAGTATTGGTCAAAGTTTATTTGGCGGTGCTCTTCCTTGGGGTAGATGGCCTTGGACAATGCATTCTGCATTCTGGGGTATCTTCGCTAACTTGTTAGTAGCAATACCTGTATCTTATCAAACGCAAAACTCAAGAGCTCGTGCACACAGACAAAAATATCATGATTTCCTAGAAAGTACTGCTGGTTTATCAAAGGCTAAACAAAGCCTTAAACCTGCTGCTTGGATTATCACACTTGCTTGGTTGTTCTTCGGAATTGGACCAGGAGCTGTGATAGGAAACGATATCTTTGGTGCACCAAATGATGCAGCTAATTGGACGTTTGGCATCCCATCAATTTGGGCTTGGCACATTATATTCTGGCTATTAGGTGTCGGAATGATGTGGTTCCTTGCTTACAAAATGGAAATGTCAACAATGCCAAGAAAATCTGTTAGTGCCTTAGTAGATGATATTGGGGACACGGCAAGATAAGAATATTAAAATTCTTAATTTTTCTTTAGAAGGGCGAGATTTCTCGCCCTTCTTTTTTTTTGTTTTTACAAAACATTCCTTTATTCTATTTAGAAATATCTCTTTTGCTTTCATCATATAATTGCTAAAAAGGCACAATTAATATAAAAAATAAGTCATTCGGGGCGTAGCGCAGCCTGGTAGCGCATCTGGTTTGGGACCAGAGGGTCGCAGGTTCAAATCCTGCCGCCCCGACCATTTATGAAAATTAACAAAGTAGTTGTTATCGGCTCTGGAACCATGGGTACTGGTATAGCTGCTCACTTATGTAATGCGAATATACCAGTTACACTTCTTGATCTCAAAACCGAGATAAGTGAAAAAGCGAGAGACAAAATTTTCAAATCAAAACCTCCACTTTTATTCGATAAATCAAAAGTAAAAAATATAGAAATTGGAAATATTAACGATCACTTTGATACGGTAAAAAAGGCCGACTGGATTGTGGAGACAGTTACAGAAAGAATTGATATTAAGCAAGAACTTTATAAAAAAATTTTTAAGATTAGAAAAAAAGAATCAATCGTATCATCAAACACTTCTACTATTCCATTAAAAGTATTATCTCAAAATTTATCAAAGGAAGACAAAAAAGATTTCTGCATAACTCATTTTTTTAATCCAGTGAGATATATGGATCTATTAGAGATAGTTAAAAACGAATTTACTGATAAAGAAAAAATTAATTTTTTAAAAATATTTTGTGAAAGCCTTTTAGGCAAAGGAGTAATTCTTTGTAATGATACTCCTGGATTTTTAGGAAATAGAGTAGGGGTTTATGCAATGCAAGTTGCTATGACAGAAGCATTAAAAATGAAGCTTTCCATAGAAGAAGCCGATTCTATTTTTGCAAGACCAATGGGGATTCCAAAAACAGGAGTATTCGGTTTATACGACTTGATAGGCATTGATTTAATGTCGGATGTTTTAAAAAGCTTTATAAAAGAACTGCCAAAAACCGACGAATTTCATCTTGTTGCACAAGAGATGCCGTTAATAAACAAATTAATTACGACAGGTTATACCGGTCGAAAAGGTAAAGGTGGTTTTTATAGAATAAATAAATCTAATGGAAAAAAAATATTAGAGGCTTTAAATCTAGAAACAGGCCAATATTCTCCAGCAAAAAAAATAAATATTCAATCTGATAAAGTTGATTTAAAAAAATTAATAAACCGCGATGATCAATACGGAAAATATGCTTGGTCAGTATTATCAAAAATTATTAAATATGCATCGTCTCTTGTTCCAGAGATAACAAAAGAATTTAATGATATTGATGAGGCATTAAGATTGGGATTTAATTGGTCAAAAGGACCTTTTGAAATGTTGGAAGAAATTGGAGTAAAAAATTTTTTTAATAAAATTGACGATTTCAAAAACAATAAATTTTTAGAAAATTTATCTAAAAACAAACAAGAAAATTTTTGCAAAACAAGACAAAAATATACCAACATTGAAACTTTCGGAAAAGTTAAAAAAGTTGCAGTTAAAATTGACAAAAATGACTCGGCTAAAATATTTAGATTTAAAGATTTTAATATCGTTGAATTTATCACAAAAGCAAATGCTCTAGATTATAATTCGATGGATGCTTTAAAAAAAGCAACTGATAAACCTCTAATAATCATTAATGAAGGTATGCAATTTTCGGCAGGTGTCAATTTGAATTATCTTATGGATTTTGTAAAACAAAAGGATTTTAAATCTATTGAAAAATTTCTTAAATATTTTCAAGAAACTTGCAAGCATCTTAAGTATTGTGAAAATCCCGTCATCTCTGCGCCTTCGGGTTTGACTTTGGGTGGCGGTTTTGAAGTTTTAGTTCAAAGCGATTATGTAATTGCTCATACCAATATCGTATTAGGACTTGTAGAAACATTAGTCGGATTAATTCCTTGTGGCGGAGGTTGTAAAGAGATGCTATGGCGTTGGATGCAAACTGAAGAAGCAAAAAAAGATTCCGATTTTACACCACAAAAAGTGTTTGATATTATTGGTTATGGAAAAACGATTACTTCGCCTATGGAAGCAATGTCATTTAAATTTTTATTAACAAAAGATAAAAGTGTTATGAATAGAAATGAATTACTTCCGATTTCACGAAATTTAATTACTAAAATTAAAAATGAGTATGAGCCCCCTAAGTCACCAATTTTTAATCTATCAGGAATCCAGGTGAGAAATAAAATGTTTCAAACTTTAGAAAATCTTTTTAGGGAAAAGAAAATTCTTGAACATGGAATGGAAGTTGGAAAAAAACTAGCTTTTGTTTTAAGCGGAGGGAACACCAGTATCGATAAAAAATTATCCGAAGATGATCTTTATGCATTAGAATTTGAAGCGTTTATTCAATTGCTTCAGATGGAAAAAACTCAAGCGAGAATTAATCATACTCTTAAAACAGGCAAACCTTTGCTAAATTAAATGATAACTTATAATGCCCCTATTGACGACATGATCTTTCTCTTCGAAAAACTAAGAGATAATAAACATTATAATGAAATCAAAAAATATAATGAAATTAATTCTAATCTTGCAAGAGATATATTGGGACAAGCGGCGAAAATAACTGAAAATCTCATATTACCTTTGGCTAAAGCAGGAGACGATACACCTTGTGTTTTAGAAAATGGAGTAGTTAGGACACCACCGGGTTATAAAAAAGTCTATGAAAAATTTATTCAAGATGGATGGACTTCACTAACCTGTGATCCCAAATACGGCGGGCAAGGCATACCAAAAACGATCAGTATATTTTTTGATGAAATGTTATCCTCCGCTAGTCTTTCTTTTAAATTGTACAGCGAACTTAGTGTTGGAGCTTATAATTGCATTTTTTGTCACGGTAGCGATTCAATTAAAAAAAAATTTCTCCCTAAAATTGTCGAAGGTAAATGGAGTGGCACGATGTGCTTGACCGAACCTATTTGTGGAACAGATTTAGGATTACTTAAAACAAAAGCTATTGAACAAAAAGATGGAACTTATAAATTAAGCGGTCAAAAAATATTCATTACCTCAGGAGATCATGATCTTACAGAAAACATCATTCATTTAGTTCTTGCGAGAACTCCCGATGCTCCATCTGGAACAAAAGGAATTAGTTTATTTCTAGTACCCAAGATTCAAGTTAAAGAAGACGGATCTTTGGGTTCAAAAAACAAAGTTTCAACAGGTTCTATTGAAAGCAAAATGGGCATTAAAGGATCTGCTACTTGTGTTTTAAATTTTGATGAATCAATTGGTTATATGATTGGGCCGAAAAACAAAGGATTAAATTCGATGTTTACAATGATGAATTTGGAAAGAATTGTTGTAGGTATCCAAGGATTAGGAATATCTGAAATCGCTTATCAAAATGCATTAATTTATGCAAAGGAAAGGAAACAAGGCAAATCCAATAATAACAAGACAACCAATGGAGCAGATTTAATTATTGATCATGTCGATATAAAAAGATCGTTATTAAACATGAAGTCGATAATTGAAGGGGAAAGGGCCTTAAGTTTTTGGTTGGCTCAACAGATTGAGGTTAGTCTTTATCACAGCAATAATAAAATAAAACAAGAAGCTACTGACCTGGTGTCTTTAATGACACCTGTCGTAAAATCATTATTTACAGAGATGGGGATGGAAATTACTAGCGATGCAATGCAAATTTTTGGTGGCTATGGTTATACGAAAGACCAAGGTATTGAGCAGTTGTATCGGGACAATAGAATTACGCCAATATACGAAGGAATCAATGCGGTCCAATCAATAGATTTAGTATTTAGAAAACTTTTTATCAGCAATGGACATGTAATTGAGCAATATATTGAATCTATAAGGAAAGAAATTAAAAAAAATCAAAGTGAAATTAAAATAAAACCATTTGCAGAAAAATTAAATCACTATTTAGAAATATTAGTGAATTTTACAAATTGGATCAAAACAAATATTAAAGAGCACAAGGATAATGTAAGTGCAGCATGTAACGATTATCTTAAAGTTTTAGGACTAGTTGCGATTGCATTTTCTTGGTTAAAAGTATTGGAAGTTACTTATAAAGAATTGAAAAATAACAAAAAGTTTTTTGAAAATAAAATTGAAACTGCAAATTTTTTTTTCAATCGAGTATTGCCTAGAATCGACGCTTATTACAATTCTGCAGTTTCAGGAAGCAAGTATATAATGAATTTTAAATTTGATTAATTTATGAACGATTACAATAAAAATCTTGAAAAAAATAGCGCGAACTTTGTTCCGTTAACCCCAATAAGCTTTCTTGAAAGAACAAGTGATATTTATCCAAATTATGAAGCTGTAATTTACAAAAAACGAATTTATACCTGGAAACAGGTTTACGAGCGTTGCATAAAATTTGCTAGTGCTTTGGAAAAACATGGAATTAAATTAGGAGACACTGTGTCTATTATGGCTCCAAATATACCAGAATTATTTGAGGCACATTATTCTGTTCCAATGACAGGGGCGGTGCTTAATGCAATTAATACTAGATTAGATTCAAAAACAGTTACTTACATACTAAAGCATGCCGATTCCAAAGTGCTAATCGTAGATCGCCAATTTCATACTATTGTAAAAAAAGCATTAAGGGATTTGAATAAGAAAATTTTAATTATAGATATTGACGACAAACAAGCTGATTTAAAAGATTCTGAAAAGATTGGAGAATTGGAGTATGAAAGTTTTTTAAACGAGGGCAAATCAAACTATGTTTGGAAAAGACCAGCAGATGAATGGCAAGCAATTTCATTAAATTACACATCTGGAACCACAGGGAATCCCAAAGGAGTTGTTTATCATCACAGGGGCGCTTATTTAATGTCTACAGGAAGTGCTGCGGCATGGAATATGCCTAACCGTTTAAATTTTTTGTATACGGTTCCCATGTTTCATTGTAACGGTTGGTGCTATCCTTGGACGCTCGCTATGCTTCATGCGCGAGTAATATGTATTAGAAATATTACAGCTAGAGAAATTTTTGATTTAATAACCCAGTACAAGGTAACTCATTTTGGCGGGGCACCAATTATATTAAATATGATAGTTAATGCCACAAAGAGCGAACAGAAACCCCCCAAACATAAAGTATATGTTTTGACAGCGGCCGCTCCTCCACCAAGTATTATTTTTAAAAAAATGGAAAATTTAGGTTTTGAGGTTATGCACGTTTACGGATTAACAGAAACTTATGGTCATATGTTGCAATGCGCATGGAATACGGAATGGGATAATTTAACCGATGATGAGAAAGCCGAAATTAACGCTCGTCAAGGCGTACGTTACCCAAATACTGAAGGCGCTGAAGTGATGGATCCAAAAACTATGAAGGCAGTTCCGCGAGATGGAAAAACGATGGGAGAAATAATGATACGTGGAAATATTGTGATGAAAGGGTATTTTAAGGATAAAGAAGCAACAGAAAAATCCATGAAGGGCGGATGGTTTCATTCAGGTGATTTAGCAGTTATGCATCCCAATGGTTATATCCAAATAAAAGACAGATCTAAAGACGTTATAATTTCGGGCGGAGAAAACATTTCTTCTATAGAGATTGAAAACACAATGGTAAAACACCCTTCAGTTTCACTTGCTGCAGTCGTTGCTAAACCAGATGAAAAATGGGGAGAAGCACCGTGTGCCTTTGTTGAATTAGTGCCAGAAAAGAAGGCTAGCGAGGAAGAAATAATAACATTTTGTAGAAAAACCTTAGCTGGTTTTAAAGTTCCTAAAAAAATTATATTTTGTGAACTACCTAAAACATCAACGGGCAAAATTCAAAAATTTGAACTTAGAAAAAAAGCTAAGGAATTAAATTGATTTTTGAAGTAGAAAACAAAGAAGTATTTGCTTCAGATGCCGGCATTTCTTTTGATAAAAAAAAACATACGATTATATTGATACATGGCGCCGGTCAATCACATATAGTATGGTCATTAACCGAGAAATATTTATCAAATCAGGGTTGTAATGTTTTTTCTCTAGATTTGCCTGGTCATGGCAATTCTGAAGGAGAAAGTTTAAAGTCAATTGAAAAAATTGCTGATTGGTTAGAAAAAGTTATTACAAAAATTGGAATCGACGAATTAACAATTTTGGGACACTCTCAAGGCTGTTTAATTGCTTTAGAATATAACTATAAATTTTCAAAAAAGGTAAAAAATTTAATTTTTGTAGCCGGGTCATACAAACTGCTCGTCAATCAAGATTTAATTGACATGTCATTATCTGGAGATATGGAATCGCTTAATTTAATAATGAAATGGGGATATGGACATTCAAAGCAATTTATTGGAGGAAATCCTCTTAGTAAAATATTAGGCTCAACAAGGGAAATAAGAGAAATTTTAGCAATTGATTTAATTGCGTGTAATAATTATAAAAATGGAATTAAAGCGATCGAAAAGATAAAATGTCCAACATTATTTATATTTGGAGAACTGGATAAAATGATAACAGTTGATAAAGGAAAGGAATTTGCAGCACTAGTTCCAAATTCAAAAATACACGTTATTAAAAATTGTGGTCATATGATAACACTTGAAAATGCTTTTGAGATGAGAGAGAAGGTTGTAGAGTTTTTAAAAAAATAAAAAATTTTTAATTAATTTATGAAGAGAGCTAAAATTTATATTCCAACTAAAACTGCGCTCCAATCTGGAAAAGGCAAGATTAAAAATTGGATCTTAAAATTTAAAACTAAAGATACCAAAACCAATCCATTAATGGGATGGGAATCCGGCGAAGATACCTTGAGAGAAGTAATATTGGAATTTCCTTCCAAAGAAAAAGCTATTGAGTATGCTAAAAGCAACAATATTGATTATGAAATTGCCGAGCCTCAAAATTCAGAATTTATAATCAAATCTTATGCGGATAATTTTTTGAAAGATTAAAATGTGGAGAAGTTTTTTTACTGAGAAAAAATGGCTATTATGGTCCTGGGGAGGATTCTTTTTTATAATTTTTTCTTTATTTTCTCAAACATGGATCGATGTAAAAATCAACGAATGGTACAAAGGTTTTTACGATCTTTTACAGAAGGCTCCAGAGAGAGAATTGTCAGAATTTTATGATGGTCTCTTTATATTTATGAAGTTGGCTGTCCCATACGTAATTATTTATACCATTACCAATTATTTTACTCGACTCTGGGCATTTAGATGGAGAGAAGCTATGACCTTTTCTTATATGCCGTATTGGAGAAAAGTTGACTCAAAGGTTGAAGGCGCATCCCAAAGAATACAGGAAGATTGTATGAATTTTGCAAAAATCGTTGAGAGTTTAGGTTTGCAAATGGTTAGAGCAATAATGTTATTAATTGCCTTTATTCCCATTTTGTGGGGTTTGTCATCCAATGTGGTTATACCTTTTTTTAAGGATATTTCAGGCTCCTTAGTTTGGGTTTCCTTAACTGCCAGTTTAGGTGGGTTGATTATTAGTTGGTTAGTTGGAATAAAATTACCAGGGCTTGAATACAATAACCAAAAAGTTGAAGCTGCATTCCGTAAAGAGCTAGTTTACGGAGAGGACGACAGAAGAAACTACGCAAAACCACCCACAATTTTACAGCTTTTTATAGGTATAAAATTTAACTATCATAGGCTTTTTTTGCATTACGGTTATTTTGATTTGTGGTTGATTATGTACAATCAATCAATGATCATTGTTCCTTATGTGTTAATGGGGCCAGGTTTGTTTACCGGAGCTATGACTCTAGGAATATTAATACAGACTTCAAGCGCCTTTAGAGAAGTTCAGAGCAGTTTTTCCTTATTCTTACAAAATTGGACAAGAATTACCGAACTAAGATCAATTTATAAACGTTTAAATGAATTTGAAAAATCAATCGACTTTTCTAAACCTTTGGGGAGAATAAAAAGATCCGATGTAAGAATTTAATGGAACTTTATTTTAAACTTATAGAAGTTCTTTTTCCTGTTTTTTTCGTAATTGGAATAGGGTACTGGTACGGAAAAAAAGACTCTAAATTTGACACAAAATTTATTACCACGCTTTCAGCAAATATAGGCCTTCCTTGCATTATTTTTTATTCTCTAACAACTTCAAACGTTGATTTTTCTGTTTTTTTAAGATTTCTATATTACATTTTTTTATATGTTGGATTGTTTGCTATTTTAGGAATTTTGGTTTTAAAAATTCTTAACAAAGATATTTATAGATTGCTTCCACCATTAATACTCCCGAATACTGGCAATATGGGACTTCCTATTTGTCTTTTTGCATATGGTAAAATGGGTCTAGCTATAGCAGCTGCTATTACATCAGTGATTGTGGTTCTTCATTTTAGTTTAAATATTCTTTTAGCGAGTAGAAAATTTTCTCTTAGACCGCTCATTAATTGTGTGTCAATCTATGCTTTAATTATCTCACTTTTTTTTGTCTATTTTAAAATCCCAATTCCGAATTTTATAGAGAATGCTACATTTTTAATCTCTTATTCTACTCTTTTTTTAGTCCTAATGTCATTAGGTGTAGCATTGTCTAATTTAAAAATTTTTTCTTTCAAAGAAAGTTTAATATTCACTTTTATAAGAATAATTATAGGTCCTTTAATTGGTTTTGGTTTTGTTAAATTCTTTAATTTATCTGGAATAGAGGCGGGAGTAATGTTTATTCAAACATCTATGCCATCTGCAGTTTTAACTTACTTAATTGGAAAAATGTACTCACCAAAAAAAATTACTGATAATATTGCTAGTACCGTTGTACTTTCCACATTCTTATCTTTCATTACGATTCCCATAGTTGTATTTATCTCTCTAAAATATTTTATCTAAAAAAATGAAAGCGATTTTTTACAACTTGTTAGCTTGGGCTATTTTGCCTGTAATGGATGGTTTGGCTAAACATTTAAGTAGCGATCTTCCAGTGTTACAAATTGTTTGGGCTCGATATTTTTTTACAGTTATCATAGTTTTATCATTTGTTATCATTTTTTTTAGAAAACAATTAGTTTGGACTTCCAAACCTAAACTTCAATTTTCTCGTGGATTAATATTGCTTTGTGCTAATATTTTATTTTTCTATTCAATTTCTGTGATTTCTTTAGCAAAAGCTTTAACTTTAGCGTTTATAGCGCCGCTGATTGTTACTGCATTATCACCAATTTTTTTAGGTGAACGTGTAGGTTTCAGGAGATGGTCAGCAGTTGCGATAGGATTTATAGGCAGTCTTGTAGTAATTCGTCCTGGTCTTATTGAATTTAATATTGCTACCTTGGCTGCTTTACTTACTGGTTTCTTTTACGGTACGTACATCATTGTTACTAGAAAACTTCATACTGCAGATACACCATTATTAACTTTACTTATTACCGGTGTAGTAGGGGCGGTTATTCTTTCTATTTACATGCCTTTTTCTTGGGTAACGCCCACATTAAATCAATGGGTTTTCTTGGCGGCTATTGGCCTCTGTGCTTCTTTAGGGCATTTCTTTTTAATACTTTCTTTAAAATATGCTGATGCTTCAAAGTTAGCGCCATTTAGTTATTTTGAAATTGTTACAAACGTTCTGATTGGTTACTACTTTTTTGGAGACTTTCCTGATACT
>JAGFWA010000089.1 GCA_017640245.1 Pelagibacteraceae bacterium | reverse complement strand
GTAATACACCTGCTGTTGCAACAGGAATTGCTGCTGCATTGAGAGTAAAAGGAAAAAAAGATGTACGTGTAATTGCACAAGGCGGTGATGGCGGAACTACAGACATTGGTTTTGGTTGTTTGTCAGGAATGTTTGAGCGTAATGATGATGTGCTTTATATTTGTTACGACAATGAAGCTTACATGAATACTGGGGTACAACGATCTTCAGCCACACCACCAACAGCACGAACAGCTACAACGATGCCACTTGGCGATGAACCAGGCAATGTATTTGGAACCGGGAAGAGCATGCCTTTAATTGCAATGGCACATAATATTCCTTATGTAGCAACAGCATCCGTATCAAATCTACATGACCTTGAAACAAAAGTTGAAAAGGCGATGACCTATCGTGGTGCACGATATATTCATATTTACGTTCCCTGTCCTCTTGGTTGGGGTCACGCAAGCGATATAACTATCCAACTTGCACGTCTTGTAGTTGACTGTGCTCTATTTCCATTGTTTGAAGCTGAGCATGGTGTTGTTACTGGTTCAATTCCAATTCGTAAAAGAGTGCCAGTAGAAGAATATCTGCGTCCGCAACGTCGTTTCGCACATTTGTTTAAAAAAGGCGCAATAGACACTCCACGAATTGCCAAAATACAAAAAATGGCTGATGCAAATATTAAGCGTTTTAATCTTTTGCGTAAGGAGGTTGAAGCGTTTGATGGAGTTACAGGCCTTAGTTTGAAGGATTCTAAATATACGTAATGGAAGAAAAAGAAAAATTAACTCCAAAAAAGGATATTGAAAAAGATCTTAAAAATATTAAGAAGCCGTTTGCCATTACACTTGATGTTGGCTCGAGCCTTGCCAATGAAACTGGATCCTGGCGAACCGAACGACCAGTCTATCTTGATCGTTTGCCCCCCTGTAATAATGCCTGTCCAGCTGGTGAGAACATACAAGCATGGCTTTATCTGGCAGAAGAAAAAGATTATGAGGGCGCCTTTCAGGAAATTATGAAAAATAATCCAATGCCCGCAACGCATGGTCGGGCATGTTACCATCCTTGTGAGACCGCATGTAATCGTAAGGATGTCGATACAGCAGTAAATATCCATGCAGTAGAACGTTTCATTGGTGACCAGGCAATTGAACATAGATGGATTCCAAAACACGATGCAAAACCATCGAACAAGACCGTACTTATTATTGGTGCCGGACCAAGCGGTTTATCGGCAGCATATCACCTAACGCGATCTGGTCACAAAGTAACGATTTACGAAGCTGGCCCTGTCGCCGGTGGCATGATGAGC
>JAGFWA010000088.1 GCA_017640245.1 Pelagibacteraceae bacterium | reverse complement strand
ATATTAAGAAGCCGTTCGCTATTACACTTGATGTTGGCTCGAGTCTAGCCAATGAAACTGGATCCTGGCGAACCGAACGACCGGTCTATCTTGATCGTTTACCCCCTTGCAATAATGCCTGTCCAGCTGGTGAGAACATCCAGGCATGGCTTTATCTGGCAGAAGAAAAAGATTATGAAGGCGCCTTTCAGGAAATTATGAAAAATAATCCAATGCCCGCAACACATGGACGGGCATGTTATCACCCTTGTGAGTCCGCATGTAATCGTAAGGATGTCGACACAGCAGTAAATATCCATGCAGTAGAACGTTTCATTGGGGACCAGGCAATTGAACATGGATGGGTTCCAAAACACGATGCAAAACCATCGAACAAGACCGTACTTATTATTGGTGCCGGACCAAGCGGTTTATCAGCAGCGTATCACTTAACTCGGTTTGGACATAAAGTAACGATTTACGAAGCTGGGCCTGTCGCTGGTGGTATGATGAGCTTTGGTATACCTGCCTATCGTTTGCCACGAAATATAATTGAAGCAGAAGCAAAGCGTATTTTGAACATGGGTATCGAATTAAAACTAAATCACAAAGTTGAAAATGTCGAACATGAAATGAAAACGGGTAAATTTGATGCTTGTTTCCTCGCTATAGGAGCGCATCTTGCCAAACGTATCGATATCCCAACTCCGGATACCAGTAAAATTCTTGATGCTGCAGGTGTTTTGCGTGAGATGGAAACTGGTAAAAATCCACCTAAACTGGGTCGTCGCGTTGTAGTTTATGGAGGAGGTGACACAGCAGTTGACGTTGCTCGTACTGCTAAACGGTTAGGTGCAGAAGAAACAATTATTGTTTACCGAAGTGGACCTGGACAAATGAAAGCACACGATTTTGAAGTCAAGGAAGCACTTGAAGAAGGTGTGAAACTAAATTGGCTCTCAACTATTAAAGAAATGGATGCTTCAGGCTCAATCAAAGTTGAAAAAATGGAACTTGGTGACGATGGTTATCCTAAGCCTACCGGTAAGTTTGAAACGATCGAAGCTGATTCAATGGTGCTTGCACTCGGTCAAAACGTAGATACGTCTTTTATTAAAAAAATACCTGGATTAAAAATTTCTGACAATGTTGTAGAAGTTAATTCAAGTATGATGACAGGTTACCCCGGCCTCTTTGCTGGAGGCGACATGGTTCCGAGTGAACGAACTATTACAGTTGCTGTCGGCCATGGTAAAAAGGCAGCACGTGAGATCAATGCTTGGCTTTCTGGCAAAACTTATAAACCATTACCTAAACACGAACTTGCTAGTTTTGATAAGTTAAATAAATGGTATTACACAGATGCACCTATCACCGTGCAGC
>JAGFWA010000087.1 GCA_017640245.1 Pelagibacteraceae bacterium | reverse complement strand
CTCAGAAGAAGAATATATAAAAGCACAAGAAAAATATGGCGCAGACTCTTTCACCGCAGGTATTGGAGCTGAAGCAGTTAGAGAGATACTTTTGAATATAGATCTTAAAAAAGAGAAAGCAAAATTAAGAGATTCTCTAAAGGAAATTAAATCTAAAGTTGCTGAGGAAAGAACATTAAAAAGATTAAAACTTATAGAGTCATTTATAGAATCTGGAAATAAACCAGAGTGGATGATTTTAACAACAATACCAGTTATCCCACCAGAGCTTAGACCTTTAGTGCCTTTAGATGGCGGAAGATTTGCGACATCAGATCTCAACGATTTGTATCGTAGGGTAATTAACAGAAATAATAGACTAAAAAGACTTTTGGATTTAAAAGCACCCGACATTATAGTTAGAAATGAAAAAAGGATGCTCCAGGAGTCAGTAGATGCTTTATTTGACAACGGTAGAAGAGGTAGAGTTATAACTGGAACCGGAAAAAGGCCGTTAAAATCTTTAGCCGAGATGTTGAAAGGAAAACAAGGTAGATTTAGACAAAATCTTTTAGGTAAAAGGGTTGACTATTCAGGTAGATCAGTAATTGTAGTAGGTCCTGAACTTAAATTACATCAGTGTGGTTTACCAAAAAAAATGGCCTTAGAGTTATTTAAACCTTTTTTATATGCAAGGTTAAACAAATTAGGTTTGGCAACAACGATCAAACAAGCAAAAAAAATAGTCGAAAAACAAACAAGTGAAGTATGGGATGCCTTAGAACATATCATACGTGAACATCCTGTTCTTCTTAACAGAGCACCTACATTACATAGGCTGGGCGTACAAGCTTTTGAAGCAAAACTAATAGAGGGAAATGCTATTGAATTACATCCTTTGGTATGTGCCGCTTTTAATGCTGATTTTGATGGAGACCAAATGGCTGTACACATACCTTTAAGCCTAGAAGCGCAACTTGAGGCAAGGGTTTTAATGATGTCGACTAACAATATTCTTAGCCCATCAAATGGAAAACCTATAATAGTTCCAAGTCAAGATATAGTTTTGGGAATCTATTACTTATCCCAATCTAAAAAAACAGAGGAAAAGCCTGTTGGAATATTTTCAAATGTTAACGAAATAGACACTGCATTAGAGAGAAATAATATAAGTTTGCATTCAGAAATTATTTCTCAGTTTGAAACTGTTGATGAAAAAGGAAAAAAAGTTATAGAAAAACACAAAAGTACCGCAGGTAGATTCTTGTTATCAGCAGTATTGCCAAAAAGCCATAAAATAAAATTTTCTTTAATAAATAGATTGTTAACAAAAAAAGCTGTTTCTGAAATAATAGATATCGTTTATCGTTATTGCGGGCAAAAAGAAACTATAATTTTTTGTGATAGAATAAAAGATCTGGGATTTAAATATGCTTTCAAAGCCGGAATTTCTTTTGGAAAAAATGATTTGATAATTCCAAA
>JAGFWA010000086.1 GCA_017640245.1 Pelagibacteraceae bacterium | reverse complement strand
TAGCTGGATTGTCTGGTGCCACTTTAAGAATTCCAAGTACTTTTTTTATTCGTATTGCCGGTGGAAGAAATACAATTTTCTTTACCACTGCATTATTAATGATTCCTGCCGTTGGTGCCGGAATTGCATTGCAAAATAAAGAAACTCCTCTATGGGTATTTCAAGTTCTAGCATTACTCTCTGGCTTTGGAGGTGGTAATTTTGCATCTTCTATGTCAAATATCAGTTTCTTTTTTCCGAAACGAGTTCAAGGAACATCCTTGGGACTTAACGCAGGTTTAGGAAACTTTGGCGTTACTACAATGCAGATTTTAGTACCGTTAATGATGACAATAGGAATATTTGGTGGTGCATCAATGGTATTGGAAAACGGTAGTGGTACTTTGATTGGAAAAATCCCTGCTGGAACTGAAACCTATATTCATAACGCAGGATATGTTTGGCTTATATTACTAATTCCACTTGCATTTGCTGGTTGGTTTGGCATGAACAACATTGTAAATGAAACAGTCACACCTAATCCAGGCAATCCCATACAAGCATTTTTAAAAATTTCGGGTTTGTTGGCAATTGGATTGGTTACTTCTTCGGTGGGATTATATCTTATTATTGCTGGTCCTCCCGGTTCAATTTTATTTAGTAAATCGGTTATCTTGCCAGCGGTTATTGCATCGACGGTATTGTTAATGCTTTATCTTACCCGAGGCGAATTACAAAAGAATTTAAAACGACAATACATGATTTTTAAAAATAAACACACATGGGCAATGACAATTATTTATACTATGACTTTTGGTTCATTTATTGGTTTTTCGGCAGCTTTTCCTTTATCTATCAAAGTAATTTTTGGCTATAGCCACATTTGCGACGCCTGCATCGTAGGTCCTGACGCTGTATGGAACCATGATACCATTAATCCCAACGGACCTAGTGCGTTGATGTTTGCATGGATGGGCCCGTTTATTGGCGCTTTAATACGTCCAGTAGGAGGATGGATTGCAGACAAAGTAGGAGGAGCTAAAGTAACTCAAATTGTTTCCGTTGTGATGATTGTAGCAGCGTTAGGAGTTTCTTATTATATGGCGGCAGCTTACAAATCAGCTACGCCAGAAGAATATTTTTGGCAGTTTTTTACTTTATTTATTATTCTTTTTGCAGCGACAGGAATTGGTAATGGCTCATCTTTTAGATCTATTGCTATGATTTTCAACCAAGAGCAAACAGGACCAGCCTTAGGATGGACTTCAGCGGTAGCCGCATATGGAGCATTTTTTATTCCTAAGATCATAGGTGAACATATTTATGCTGCAACACCTGAAAATGCTTTTTATGTTTTTTCCATATTCTATGCATTTTGCCTCGTATTGAATTGGTGGTTTTATCTACGACCAAATGCTTATGTAAAAAATCCTTAGCATTAAGCAAGCTATGGAATCATTGATTTTTCAAAATAGTTTTAGACCATTTTTTATTGCAGCAGGTATCTGGGCAACACTAGCTGTTCCTTTCTGGCTTTTGAGTTATTTTGG
>JAGFWA010000085.1 GCA_017640245.1 Pelagibacteraceae bacterium | reverse complement strand
GAAAAATTGCAGATTTAATAAGAAAAAAAAAAGAGGTTTTAGCAAAATGGCTTACTCTAGAAGTTGGTAAACCTTTAACCGAAGGTCTCGGCGAAGTAAGTGGAGCTGCAGATATTTTTGAGTGGAATGCAGAGGAAACTAAAAGAATTTATGGGCAAACTATAGAAAGTAGATTTGAAAATACAAGGATGCACGTTTATTATCAGTCCGTTGGTGTAGTTGCTGCTTTAGTTCCGTGGAATTTTCCAATAGTTTTAGCTTCTAGAAAAATATCGACTGCTTTAGCAGCCGGATGTTCAGTTATTTGCAAACCAGATGTAATTACTCCTGGATGTGTAATGGAAATGATGAACATTATGAATGAAGCGGGGGTTCCAGCGGGTGTTGTAAATTTGTTATCCGGAGACCCTGCATCTATTTCTTCACAATTAATTTCGTCAGATATTGTTAAAAAAATTTCAATTACAGGATCTACAAGAGTAGGTAAATTAATTTTAAAACAAGCGGCTGACAAAGTTCAAAGAGTGACTATGGAATTAAGCGGTCATTCACCATTTATAGTTTTTGATGATGTCGATATACAAAAAGTAGTTGAAATGGCTATTGCTGCAAAATTTAGAAATAATGGGCAAGTATGTATATCTCCAAGTAGATTTTATATTCATGAAAATAAAAAAGATGAATTTACCAAATCTTTTGTAGAAAAAACTAAAAAATTAAAAATAGGCAATGGTTTAGATAAAGGTGTTCAGCTAGGTCCTATGACTACAAAAAAAAGATTAGATGAAGTTGAAGAACTTGTTGAAAAAACAAAGCAAGAAGGCGCGCAAATTCTATGTGGAGGAAAAAGACCAGCTGGTTTCAATAAAGGGTATTTTTATGAACCAACAGTTTTTGACAATGTAAAAGATAACTTTACCATTATGAGACAAGAACCTTTTGGCCCTTTAGTTCCAATAACGACATTTAAAGATTACGATGAGGTAATTGAAAGAGCTAATAATCACGAGTTGGGTTTGGCAAGTTATGTTTATACAAACTCAATGGAAAAAGCTCACAAAACTTCTGAGTTAATGGAAACAGGAGTTGTTGCTGTTAACACACCTATTGTAGCTGTTGCTGAAACACCATTTGGAGGAATTAAACAGACCGGTTATGGTAGAGAAGGCGGCTCTATGGGAATTAAAGATTATCTTAATGTCAAATATACTCATTTTGGACTTTCAAGTTAATTTCTTAATAAGAAAAAAATGAAGTTATTAAGATATGGAAATAAAGGTAAGGAAAAACCAGCTGCTTTAGATAAAAATGGAAAAATCAGGGATCTCTCCTCTTATGTGAGCGATTTTGATACGAAAAATCTTAACTTTGAAACTTTAGCTAAATTACAAAAAATTAATCTTGAATCTTTACCTGAGATTCAGAAAGGAACTAGAATTGGTTCATGTATTAATAAACCGGGAAAATTTGTTGCAATCGGTCTAAATTATTCTGACCATGCAGCAGAAACTGGTGCAAAAATTCCATCAGAGCCTATTATATTTATGAAAGCTACAAGCTGCATTAATGGACCCAATGACGATATTGAATTAGCACTGAACTCAAAAAAG
>JAGFWA010000084.1 GCA_017640245.1 Pelagibacteraceae bacterium | reverse complement strand
AGTCTTGTGAGTCTTTCATTGCGAAAAGATTATCAACCTGAAACTTGGTGGTACACTTTTTGTTCTGCCTATTCCTTTAAGTTGGGGTTTGAGGCTAATAGATGTCGTCTTTAACCCACAAGAAAGGATGTTGGTTACATCCCAAAATACTGCTTAGATGGCTGTCTCTTATCAATAGCCAACTGATATCACATTTGTCCTCATCCCCTAAAATCGGACACAGCATAAGTAGAAAATGGCATGATCCTCTCCATACAGGAGAGTGTCATGAGAAAAAGCAAGCACAGTGAACATGCGATCATCAAATCGATCAAGCAGTCCGAGTCCGGAATCCCGGTCAAAGACATCTGTCGAGAGCTGGGGATTAGCACTGCACTGTTCTACCAGTGGAGATCCAAATACAGTGGCATGGAGGCTTCGGATCTGAAGCGACTCAAGGATCTGGAAGGGGAGAACCGACGCCTGAAGCAGATGTACGCAGACCTGAGCATCGACAATGCCCTGATGAAGGAGTTGATCGAAAAAAAGTTGTAATCCCGGCTCAACGCCGGGAGCTGGCCCACTATCTGATTGAAGATCATCAGGCCAGTAAACAGAGAGCCAGCCGCTGTACCGGAATGAGTCGTAGCAGCCTGTATTACCAGCCAAAACCGAGAGATGATGGAGATGTGATTGAGCTGCTGACCAAACTGGTCGAGAAATATCCTCGTTATGGGTTCGACAAGCTGTTTTCCAAAATACGGGCACTGGGGCATCCCTGGAACCATAAGCGGGTGCACAGGGTCTATCAGGAGATGAAGCTGAATCTGAGGAGAAAGCACAAGAGACGTTACCCTTTGGTAGACCCAAAACCACTGCTGCAGCCCATTTATCCCAACCGCTGTTGGTCGATGGATTTCATGAGCGATGCCCTCTATGGAGGGATGAAATTCCGTACCTTTAATATTGTCGATGACTTTAATCGTGAGGTGCTGACAATCGCTATCAACAACTCCATCACCTCACAATATGTTACCCGCACACTGGAGCAACTGATTGAGATCAGAGGTGTACCTGATCAGATCCGAATGGACCATGGTCCAGAATTCACCAGCCACCACCTCAGGGAGTGGTGTGATCTATGGGCTATCGAGATGGTTTTTACACAACCCGGCAAGCCTACCCAGAATGCCTTTATCGAACGATTCAACGGCACCTATCGCCGAGAGGTGCTGGAGTGCTGGTGCTTCAAGACCCTGAAAGAGGTAAGAGAAGAGACAGAACGATGGATCAGGGAATACAACACTGAGCGACCACACCAGTCACTCGGAGATCTGTCGCCAATACTGTTTTTACAACAGAGAGGGTTCGGCCAATTTTCTATTTATGCGCTGTAGAAAGATGGGGGTGTTGACAGATTGATGGCGGAGCTTAACCGCGCTCCACTATTAAAAGCAGTCCAGTGTTGATAGTAGGTTGTGGCAGGAAGGGGCGTTAATGCTACCTATACTCCAGGAAATGTGTCTAGTTTCATTCTAATTTCCCGTAGAACAAGTTCGGGAGAATCGTAGCAATATCCGAAAATGCGGCAATAATGACCAATACGACCAAGTAAGTGAAGACGAACGGGATAACCTCGACGGAAATCTT
>JAGFWA010000083.1 GCA_017640245.1 Pelagibacteraceae bacterium | reverse complement strand
GCAGCATCAAGAATTTTACTGGTATCCGGAGTTGGAATATGAATACGCTTAGCAAGATGTGCTCCTATGGCGAGGAAACAAGCATCAAATTTACCCGCTTTCATTTCGTGTTCGACATTTTCAACTTTATGATTTAGTTTTAATTCAATACCCGTATCCAAAATACGCTTTACTTCTGCTTCAATTATATTTCGTGGCAAACGATAGGCAGGTATACCGAAGCTCATCATACCACCGGCAACAGGACCAGCTTCGTAAATTGTTACTTTGTGACCGAAACGCGTTAGATGATACGCTGCCGACAGACCGCTTGGTCCGGCACCGATAATAAGTACAGTTTTTTTTGATGGCTTTGCATCGTGTTTTGGAACCCAGCCATGTTCAATTGCCTGGTCCCCAATGAAACGTTCTACTGCATGGATATTTACTGCTGTATCAACATCCTTACGATTACATGCAGTCTCACAAGGATGATAACATGCTCGACCGTGTGTTGCGGGCATTGGATTATTTTTCATAATTTCCTGAAAGGCGCCCTGATAATCTTTTTCCTCTGCCAGATAAAGCCACGATTGTATGTTCTCGCCAGCTGGACAGGCATTATTGCAGGGGGGCAAACGATCAAGATAGACGGGTCGTTCAGTCCGCCAGGATCCAGTTTCATTGGCTAAGCTCGAGCCAACATCAAGTGTAATGGCGAACGGCTTCTTAATATTTTTATTCTCTTTTTCAATATCCTTTTCTGGAGTTGATTTTTCTTTTTCTTCCATTATGTATATTTAGATTCCTTCAAACTAATACCTGTAACTCCATCAAATGATTCAGTCTCCTTACGCAAAAGATTAAAACGTTTAATATTTTCATCAGCCATTTTTTGTATTTTAGCAATTCGTAGAGTATCTATTGCGCCTTTTTTAAACAAATGTGCAAATCGACGTTGCGGACGCAGATATTCTTCTACTGGCACTCTTTTACGAATGGGAATTGAACCAGTAACAGCACCATGTTCGGCTTCAAACAATGGAAATAGAGCACAATCAACTACGAGACGTGCAAGTTCAATTGTTATATCGCTTGCGTGACCCCAGCCAAGAGGACAAGGAACATAAATATGAATGTAGCGTGATCCACGAAAGCTCATTGCTTTTTCAACTTTTGTTTCAAGGTCGTGCAAATTTGACACGGATGCCGTTGCTACATAAGGAATATTATGTGCCATTGCAATTAAAGGCATGCTCTTTCCTGTTCCAAATACGTTGCCTGGTGCATCACCGAGTGGCATCGTTGTAGCAGTTCGTGCTGTTGGTGGTGTGGCCGAAGATCGTTGTACCCCAGTGTTCATATAAGCTTCGTTATCATAACAAATATAAAGCACATCATCATTGCGCTCAAACATTCCTGACAAACAACCAAAACCAATGTCTGTAGTTCCACCATCACCGCCTTGTGCAATTACACGTACATCTTTTTTTCCTTTTACTCTCAATGCAGCAGCAATTCCTGTTGCAACAGCAGGTGTATTACCAAACAATGAATGTATCCATGGAAGTTGCCACGAAGTTTCTGGATAAGGTGTAGTAAAAACCTCTAAACAACCAGTGGCATTGCAAGCAATGGCTTTGTTATTTGTAACTCTCATCACCGTATCTATAGCATAACGTGCTC
>JAGFWA010000082.1 GCA_017640245.1 Pelagibacteraceae bacterium | reverse complement strand
GACTATCCTCATGGCGAAATTGTTAGACACAAAAAACTTAATAATTAATTGTTATGAATATTAAAAAAATAATTTGTTGGCCCCCACTGTTAGCTGGTCTTGGTGTAGCAGCTACTATTGGAATTCTTGGATATATCACTTATGAATCTGTTTTATCTGGTACCAATTATGGTCTTTGGTTAGTAGCTTCTTTTGGTTCTACAGTAATTAATGTCTTTGGATTTCCTAATAATGAAAATTCTCAACCAAAAAATGTGTTCTTTGGTCACTTACTATCTGCCTTAGTTGGAATAATATTTGTTACTTTTTTTGAAACTTCTTTTATAACTATAGGTCTGGCAGTTGGAATTGCAACGATGCTTATGATTGCATTTAAGATTACACATCCTCCAGCTGGAGGCACTGTAATTGTAGTTATGATTGGCGGTGTATCATTTCAATTCTTAATATTTCCAATAATGGCAGGTACTATAACAATCATTATTGGCGGTATAATTTACAATCGTCTACTTTTGAAAAAAAAATATCCTATAACTTAGAAATAGGTAACTTTTTTTATAATTTAAAAAGATTGCTCAAAATCATGGCCTCTAATATTATTTGTATATGAATTCAGAATATCAAATCATTAAATATAAAGAAAACCAATCTGAAATTAAAGAAGATTTGGTTTCTATCGAAGAACCACTCGAAATGATAATTCGTTATAAAAAAAACAATGATTGGATTGACAATTCTATTTCAATAACCATGCGGACTCCAAAAAATGATGAAGATTTAATTATTGGTTTATTATTTTGTGAAGGAATTATTAACAAAACTTCTGAAATTGAAAAAGTTGAATTACTAGGTCATAAAACTGGAAAATTTAAATTACAAAATAAAATTCGCGTTACACTAAATAATGGTGAAAATTTTGACATTAAACGTCTTAGAAGAAATTTTTTGACAAATTCAAGCTGTGGAGTCTGTGGAAAAGCATCGCTGGACTCTTTGGAGATTATTTGTAAAACAAAAATAAATAAAGATAACCCGAAAATTAAAAGTTCTTTAATAGTTAGGATCCCCAATCTTTTAAAACAAAAGCAATCTGAATTTTCAAAAACTGGCGGAATACATGCCAGCGCTTTATTTAATCAAGAGGGAAAAATGTTAGTTATTAAAGAAGATGTGGGACGTCATAATGCTTTAGACAAAGTGATTGGCTACAGTTTCAAGAATTCTATCCTTGATACTAAAAATCAATTCATCGCTTGTTCTGGACGTTTAAGTTTTGAGTTAGTTCAAAAAACTTTTATGGCGAATATTGGTCTTTTAATGGGAGTGGGTCCACCGACAAGTCTTGCTATAGATTTAGCAAAACGTTTTGATATCACTTTAATTGGTTTTATAAGCTCTAGTGGATTTAATGTATACTGTGGCGCAGATCGTGTTTTAAAATAACATTGTATGTCAAGAAACATAAGTAAACTTTCAGGCAGAAAAGGTCTTAAAGACAATCTTTTTAAAAGAATGATTGATACAACAAAAAGATCTGAGGGTGAAAAAGAGATTAAGCAGCTAGCAGAAGAGTATCATGTCGGAGCATCAACTATTCATGGAGCTGAAAGTTTTTACGAATTTTTAAGACCTGAACATAAAGAAAAAAAAGCTTGGGTATGTAATGGAAGTGCGTGTATATGTGCTGGAAATCAGAATAAACTTAAAGATAAATTAGAAGATAAGCTTGG
>JAGFWA010000081.1 GCA_017640245.1 Pelagibacteraceae bacterium | reverse complement strand
TTTACTACCTGACATTGTGTAGAGTGAATTTTTTTATATAGAAAATAATGTCAACGGTTAATCGATTTTTAACAAATATAAATAAAAAGATTTCATCCCTAAGGTTTTTAACAAACATAAACAAAAAGATTTCATCTCTAAGGTTTTTAACAAACGTAAACAACCTAAAGTTTTTAACAAACGTAAACAAAAAAATTTCATCTCTAAAGTTTTTAACAGATATAAATAGAAAGATTTCATCTCTAAAAAGAGAGAGAACAAAAATTTTATCCCGTAAAATGGAAGAAATAGTTCTTATAACAAGTTCTATTTTATTTATTTTTTTTATTTATTTTGCCATTACATATAATTCTATTCTCGAGAAAAAAAGGATTGAGTCCATTGATTCCTTTCTTTCAAATAACCAAACAGTTTTATTAAAAAATTATATACTCAATCAAGTAAAATCCCCCTACTTAGAATACGATTATATAGTAAAAGATAATGATACCATTGAAAAAATTTTAAAAAAATTTAGCATAAAAAACGATGAAATAACTTTTATCGTAAAAAAAATTAAAAAAATGAATTTATCAAACATAGCACCCAATCAAAAAATAAACTTCATATTAAAAAGGGGGAAAGATTCAAAAAATATTGAGATTGTAAAAATTAATTATCCATTATCTAAAACCACCTTTGTACAAATAGATAAGAGAAAAGAAAAAATAGAAATTAAAAAAAATATTACAGAACTTTTTAAAAAGGATATAATTGTTGAAAGTAAAATTTCAAATAGTTTATATAGTTCGGCGGTTAAAGCGGGTATTGAACCAAATATAATAATTGAGTTTGCAAGAATATTTGGATTTGAAGTTGACTTTCAAAGAGACATAAGAAAAGGAGATGTCTTTGAAATAATATTTGAGAGATATTCTGATGATAGAAATAAACCAATAAAAACTGGAAAGATTTTATATGCTTATCTTAATGTTAATAACCAAGGAATAAAATTATATAGATTTAATAAAAAAGGAAGTGTTGGATTCTATGACGATAAAGGAAAAAGTATCGTAAAGGCGCTTATGAAAACTCCCATCAATGGTGCAAGACTTTCGTCAAGTTATGGAAAACGAAAACATCCCATCTTGGGATATACCAGAAAACATAACGGCACGGACTTTGCCGCTCCTACAGGAACTCCTATTATGGCTTCGGGAACCGGAACTGTTATTAAAGCAGGTAGATGTGGTGGTGGTGGAAATTGTATAAAGATAAGACATAATAATTCTTATCAAACTGTTTATGCTCACCTTTCAAAGTTTGCAACAAGAAAAGGTAGAAGAGTTACCCAGGGTCAAATTATTGGTTACGTTGGGTCAACAGGAATGTCTACTGGACCTCATCTACATTACGAAGTTCATTTTAACGGCAAACCAATTAATTCTCAAAAACTTAAATTGCCGTCGGGAAAAATTTTAAAAGGTGAGGAAAGAAAATTATTTGAAATTGAAAGAATTAAACTAGATGTCAAGTTAGCTGAGCTAAAAAGTTTGCAAAAATAAATTATTCGTTTTCTTTTTTAGAAACTTCTACAGCTTGTGACTTATCATCAATATTATTTTTTGTTTTTAATGTATTGACCTCTGATAAGATTCTGGAAAAATGATCTGAATGTTGTAAATAACTTTCGTGTAAAATTTTATCTCCAACGCTTAAAGCTTCCTTGGCAAGATTTTTATATTTTTCAATTATTTTTTCTAAGTTGTAAGGATTTTTTGAAGTGTTGTTTCTTGAAAAATTGTT
>JAGFWA010000080.1 GCA_017640245.1 Pelagibacteraceae bacterium | reverse complement strand
GCTTCACAATTATCTTTTACAAATATCCATTCCCTAACATTTTTACCATTTCCGTATAATGGTAGAGGACGGTTGTTCAAAATATTAAAAATTATTTTTGGAATAAATTTTTCTGGAAATTGGTTTGGGCCATAATTATTACAAGGATTTGCAATAACAGTTTTTAAGCCGTAAGTTCTAGTATAAGCTTTGACTAGTTGGTCTGCGCTAGCTTTTGATGCTGAATAGGGTGAACTGGGATTATAAGCAGTATTTTCCTTAGCAAATTTATTTTTTTCTAAATCACCATAAACTTCATCTGTGGAGACATGTAGTAATTTAATTTGTTTCTTTCTGTTCTTTTTTAATTTTCTTAAAACTTCAAGCAAATTATAAACGCCAAATACATTTGATTTAAGAAAATTTTCTGCACTATCAATTGATCTGTCCACATGAGTTTCAGCAGCCAGGTTAAATATTCCTATCGGTCTATATTTTTTAAGGATTTTAAAAATTTTTTTCCTTTTGTTAATGTCCAATTTGAAAAATAAATAATTTTTATTTTTTTTGAATTCTTTCACATTGTAAGGGTTTGCAGAATAACTGGATTTATCTATATTTATTACAAAATATTTTTTTTTTAATAAAAATTGAATAAGATTACTTCCTATAAACCCCGATCCACCAGTTACGATAATTTTTTTCATATTTATTTTACAAATAAGACATGATCTATTAGGTTAAATTATTAAAATAATTAGAGTATAAAATCAATTATGTTTAAATAATGTCAATTAAAGATATAACTATAGTAATCACCTCATTTAAAAGTGAAAAAAAAATTAGAAAGTGTCTAAGTTCAATAGATAGTCAATGCCATGTTATAAATGTTGAGAATTCGGATAATCAGGAACATAAAAGAAATATAGAAAAAGAATTTAAGAACGTTAGGTGTATTTTGGCTGGAGAAAATCTTGGTTATGCAAAGGCAAACAATATTGGACTTAGGGAAGTAAAAACTAAATACGCCTTGATACTCAATCCTGATGCTGAACTATTTCCTAAAACTCTTGAAATTTTTTTAACTGTAGCTCAACAAAATCCAGACTTTGCAATTATTGGCCCAAACATAAAAGAAAGTAGAGGACAAGAAAACGATCCTGCTATTTTAGATGCGCGTGTAACAACGAGCGTAAAGGGATTCGCTATGTTTTTAAATCTATCTGAATTTAAAGAATTTGGTTTTTTTGATGAAAATTTTTTTATTTATCTTGAAGAAATTGATTTATGTAAAAGATTATCTAAAAAAAATAAGAAGATTTATTGGTGTCCTAACATATCAATTTATCATGAGGGAGGTCACTCCCACGATAGTTTAGTGGATTACCAAATGGAGCTTTCCAGAAATTGGCATTGGATGTGGTCTACTTTTTATTATAATAAAAAATATAAAGGATTCATCATTTCACTTATAATTGTTTCTCCAAAACTAATTTCTTCAATTTTAAAATTTTTTATTTTTTTAACTTTGAGAAAGCATGAAAAAAAAGAAATATACTATCAAAGGTATTCGGGACTTATAAATTCAATTATCGGAAGGAGCTCCTGGTATAGACCTAAGGTTTGATTATTTGTTGATTTGTATATTCTTTAAAATATAAGTATTTAATATAGATGAAAAAAATTAAAATCTTAGTTACTGGGGCTGCGGGATTCCTTGGTTCTCACTTAGCAGAAAAATTAGCAAATCAAGGCAACGAAGTCCTAGGTGTTGATAATATGCATGGTGGTTACCTCGATAACGTACCAAAA
>JAGFWA010000008.1 GCA_017640245.1 Pelagibacteraceae bacterium | reverse complement strand
TCTTCATCTTTACAGAAAGGGGCCATAGTAGGGGTTTGAAAAGTTTTTGGCAACTCTTCCATTATTGTATTTATTTTTTTATCTTGAATATTTAATAAATGACAAACTTGTATTGCGGAATTAATTCCATCATCATAACCATAACCAAGCGGTTGGCTAAAAAAGAAATGTCCACTTTTTTCAAAACCAGCTAAGGCTTTTTCTTTATTAACTTTTCTTTTTATGTGAGAGTGCCCTGTTTTCCAGTATATTGTTTTACAATTATTTTTTAAGAGAATTTTATCCTTTGAATATAAACTCGTTGATTTGACATCTACAACAAACTTGGAATTTTTATGTTTTTCTGAAAGATTTCTTGCAATTAACAATCCAATTTTATCTGAAAAAATTTCATTACCTTTATTGTCAATTATGCCAACTCGATCTCCATCGCCATCAAAACCAAAACCAATATCAGCGTTATTTTCTTGGACACATTTTGAAATTGCACGCAACATTTTTAAATCTTCTGGGTTAGGATTGTATTTTGGGAAATTAAAATCTAGTTTACAATCTAATTCAATTACATCACAACCTATTCCCCTCAAAATTTCTGGAGCAAATATTCCTGCTGTTCCATTGCCACAAGCTACAACAGCTTTGATTTTTTTTTTCAATTTATTTTTTTTAATTAGATCTTGAATATAAACTTTTTGAAAATTTTTTATATCCTTGCTATTTCCTTTGCTACTTAAAAAATGTTTATTTAAAGTTATTTCTTTTAATTCATTCATTTCTTCGGGAGCATGGGTCAAACCTTTTTCAATGCCCATTTTAACGCCTGTCCAACCATTTTCATTGTGGCTAGCTGTTACCATAGCAATTGCATCAGAATTTAATTTAAATTGAGCAAAATAAACTGTGGGTGTTAACGACAAACCAATATCTTCAATATTACATCCGGTTGAAATTAAACCTTTTTTCAGAGCAGTTTTTACCTCTTCACTATAAGATCTGTAATCGTGACCGACTACAACTCTTGGATTTACTTTGTTTGTTTTTTTGACTATCTGGGTGCCAAGACCCTTGCCAAGTTGTTCTATTCCTTTCAGATTTATATCATTGGGATACAACCATCTGGCGTCATATTCTCTAAATCCATTTTTTTGAATACGGGAAATATCATCTTTTTTCATGGCTTAGATTAAGAGACTTATCAGAATTTATTTTAAACTTGAAAAAATATTTATGTTCATATAATGTTCTATTGAAGGTAGGATTTATATAGTATATTAATGAAAATGTAACACAACATATAGTTGTTTTACTCCAAAACAGGGTTAAAATAAGCAGACTATGAATAAAAACGTATCTTTAGCGATAGAAAAAGCTGTCGGTAATTTAAATAAAATTGGGAAAAACAGCTTAAAAGAACTAAAGGATAAAAAACCAGATCTATTCTCATTAAATCACGAAACTGAACTTTTTCAAAACGACAAGGGCATAACAATAAAAATCGATAGATCTAGAGATGAAAATTTAACTGATTTTGGCAGAGCAACTTTGAGTGATAGGTATTTAGGCCAGAATGAGTCCTATCAAGATTTATTCGCAAGAGTTGCCAGTACTTATGCAGACAACAATATTCATGCACAAAGAATTTATAACTATATAAGCAATTTTTGGTTCATGCCCGCAACACCAGTTTTGTCAAACGGAGGCACAGAAAGAGGTTTGCCAATATCATGCTTTTTAAATGAAGCCGGTGACAGTTTGGAAGGGATTTTAGATCTTTGGAGTGAGAATGTTTGGTTGGCGGCAAGAGGTGGGGGCATTGGTAGTTATTGGGGCAATTTAAGATCAATAGGCGAAAAAATTGGCAAAGTTGGAAAAACTTCTGGAATTATACCTTTTATTAAAGTTATGGATTCTTTAACCCTAGCAATTAGCCAAGGGTCTTTAAGAAGGGGATCTGCGGCTTGCTATCTCCCAATAGACCATCCTGAAATAGAAGAATTTATAGAAATGAGAAGGCCTACAGGCGGTGATACAAATAGAAGATCATTAAATTTACACCACGGAATTTTAATTTCAGATGCATTTATGAGAGCTGTCGAAACGGACGATCAGTGGGCATTAAGAAGTCCAAAAGATGGATCGATACAAACAACACTTTCAGCGAGAAATTTATGGATTAGGCTTTTAACAGCAAGAGTGGAAACAGGGGAACCTTATATCGTGTATATTGATACAGTTAACCGTCAAATTCCTCAACATCACAAATTGGCAGGTCTAAATGTAAAAACTTCTAACCTATGTAGCGAAATCACTCTTCCAACCGGAATAGATAGAGACGGGAAAGACAGAACAGCGGTTTGCTGTTTGTCTTCATTGAATCTTGAAAAATATGAGGAATGGAAGGATGATAAAATCTTTATCGAAGATGTGATGAGATTTTTAGATAATGTTCTTACGGATTTTATTAATAAGGCACCAGATTCTTTTAAACATGCAAAATATGCAGCTATGAGAGAAAGAAGCGTGGGACTTGGAACTATGGGTTTACATTCTTATTTTCAGCAAAAAAATATTCCTTTCGGTTCTGTTATGAGCAAAGTTTGGAACAAAAAAATATTCAATAATATACAACAAAAAGTTGATGAAGCTTCAAAAAACCTTGCAGAAGAGCGTGGAGCTTGTCCAGATGCCAATGATTATGGAATTAAAGAAAGATTTTCAAATAAAACCGCAATAGCACCAACAGCTTCTACTTCAATTATTTGTGGAGGTGCCTCTCCTGGAGTCGAACCCATAGCAGCCAATAGTTACACACATAAAACTTTATCAGGATCTTATAATGTTAGAAACAAATACTTATCTAAAGTATTAGAAAAATATGGAAAAGATACAGATGAGATTTGGTCAAGCATTACGACTAACCAAGGATCAGTTTCACACTTAGATTTTTTAACCAAAGAACAAAAAGAAGTATTTAAGACAGCTTTTGAAATTGATCAAAATTGGATTATTGAATTGGGAGCGGACAGGACACCTAATATCTCACAAGCCCAATCGATAAATATTTTTGTTCCAGCGGATGTACATAAAAGAGAATTACATCAGATCCATTTTCAGGCTTGGAAAAAAGGACTAAAAAGCCTTTATTATTGCAGATCTAAATCTATTCAAAGAGCAGAAAATATTAATTCAGGATCTTCAACAGATGTAGTAAAAAATGTTTATTCAAATAAGAAAGAATCAGAGAATGATGGTGATAAATATGAGGAATGTTTATCATGTCAGTAGTGAAGATCAAAAATATAAAGCCTATTAAAGAGAACGGCTTGCTTGTTGCCAATCCAGTTTATAAACCTTTTAGATATCCTTGGTGTTATGATGCTTGGCTTACCCAACAAAGAATACATTGGTTGCCAGAAGAGGTTCCTTTAGGCGACGATGTTAGAGACTGGCAGAAAACTTTATCTGTAAAAGAAAAAAATCTTCTTACTCACATATTTAGATTCTTTACTCAGGCCGATGTCGAGGTAAACAATTGTTATATTAGACATTATATGAATGTATTTAAACCCATTGAAGTACTAATGATGATGACATCATTTGCTTCAATGGAAACAATTCATATAGCTGCCTACTCTCATCTGCTTGATACAATAGGAATGCCAGAAACAGAATATTCTGCTTTCATGAAATATAAACAGATGAAAGATAAGTATGATTATATGCAAAGTTTTAATGTTAAATCAAATCACAATATTGCAAAAACCATTGCAGTGTTTTCAGCTTTTACCGAAGGTTTACAATTGTTTGCGAGTTTTGCAATATTGTTAAACTTTCCAAGACAAAACAAAATGAAAGGAATGGGTCAGATTGTAACCTGGTCCGTTCGTGATGAAACACTACATTGTAATTCAATGATTAGATTGTTCAAAGAATTTGTAAAAGAAAATCCTGATATATGGACCGAAGAATTAAAAAAAGAAATTTACGAAGCATGTAGAACAATAGTTTCCCATGAAGATGCTTTTATAGATTTGGCTTTTCAAATGGGTCCATTGGATGGTCTTACATCAAAAGAAGTTAAACAATATATAAGATGGATAGGGGACAGAAGACTACAGCAGTTGGGATTAGAACCTATCTACAAAATTGATTCCAATCCGCTTACTTGGCTTGACACAATGTTAAATGCTGTTGAGCACATGAATTTTTTTGAGGGAAGAGCTACTGAATATTCTAAAGCTTCTACCAAAGGTTCTTGGGCAGAGGTTTTTTCTTAAGTTTTAGATTATCTTTGATTCAACAACTCGACTTTTCGATGTTTTTCACCGCTGTATTTAGAGAGTGGTCTAATTAATTTATTAGCCGCATGTTGTTCTATAATGTGAGCTGTCCATCCTGTTACTCTGGCTACAACAAAAAGTGGAGTAAAAAAATCAGTATCAAAACCCATTAAATGATAGGCCGGACCTGACGGAAAATCCATATTAGGATAAATATTTTTCCTTTTCAGCATAACTTCTTCCAGAGTGGTGTAAATTTTATGAAGCTTTTTATCTTTTTTAATTTTAGCTACTTTTAAAAAATGTTTTTTCATTGTAGGAACTCTAGAGTCCCCACTTTTATAGACTCTATGACCAAATCCCATAATAACTTCTTTTTTATTTATAGCGTTATTGATCCACTTCTCAGCTTTTTTTGGTGTTTTTATTTTATTCATCAATTCCATTACTTTTTCATTGGCGCCACCATGTAAAGGACCCTTTAAACTGGCAATAGCTCCCGTTACGGCACCATGCATATCGGACAAACTACTTGTTATTGTTCTTGCCGTAAAAGTTGAAACATTAAAACCATGTTCAGCATATAAAATTAATGATACATCAAGAGCTTTTACAATTTCTTTTTGTGGAACTTTACCAAAAAATAAGTAAAAAATATTTTCGGAAAATGTTAAATCTTTTTTAGGCTTTAATATTTTTTTACCTTTACGAATTCTATAAAATGCTCCTAATACCGTAGGTACCTTTGCAAAAATTCTCATTGCCTTTCTCATGTTGGCTTCTGGTGAATTATCAGAAGTTTCTTTATCTTCTAAAGCCATTACACTAACTGCAGTTCTTGCGACATCCATTGGATGAGCTTTTTTTGGCATATGCTCGATAATTTTAGTAAGGTTTATTGAGATTCTTCTATTTTGTCTTTCTTCAGATTCAAATTTTCTTAATTCTAGAGTGTTAGGAAGATTGGCATGCCAAACAAGGTAGGCAACTTCTTCAAATTTACATTTATCGCAAAGATCTTGTACGGGGTATCCTCTATAAGTTAATGAATTAATATCAGGCATTACTTTGGATATTGTTGTTTCATCAACAACAATTCCTATTAAACCTTTTTTTACATCTTCTTTGCTCATAAACTATTCGTGCCCCTCAGTTTTAAAATCAGTAATCTTTTTGTCAGGAGCGTTATATTTTTCATATTCTACAAGTTCGTACAATCTTTTTCTAGTCTGCATTTTGTCCATAATATTATTTTGATGCCCGTCTTTAAAGATAGATTTTAGTCCATCTTCGACATTTTTCATTGCTAAACGTTGAGTTGTGACAGGATATATAACAATATTATAGCCCAAATTTTTTAATTCTTTAATTGATAGCAATTTTGATTTACCAAATTCTGTCATGTTTGCCAGTAAATAAATCTTTGAATTTTTTCTTATTTTTTCAAACTCTTTCTCATCGCTCATCGCTTCTGGAAAAATTATATCGGCGCCAGCATCTTCATAGGCCTTTACTCTATCGATAGTTTTGTCTAACCCTTCAACGATATTGGCATCAGTTCTAACAATAATTAAAAAGTTTTTATCTTTTCTTGAGGCAACTGATGTTTTAATTTTTTTTACCATTTCATCAGTTGCAATGAGTTCTTTATTATCTAAATGCCCACATCTTTTCTCATCTATTTGGTCTTCAATATGACAGCCTGCCAGACCAAAATCTTCAAAAGTTTCAATAGTTTTTTTACAATCGGAAAAACCAGTATCAGCATCAACTATTGAAGGAAGATCGGTTACTTTGGCAATTTGATTAGCTCTATAACTGACATGCTCTAAAGTAGTAAGACCGATATCTGGAATACCCAGATCATTTGACATGACGGCACCCGAAATATAAACACCATCAAAACCAATCTCAGCAATCAGTTTTGCACACAAGGGGTTATAGGCACCAGGAAATCTTAGTAATTTATTTTCTTTTAGATTATTTACAAAATCTTTTCTTTTTTCTGCAGTACTTTTTTTTGTAAAATGCATCGACTTTTTATATTAAATCAGAAATACAAAGGCAAAGACTATTTAAGTAGCACAACTATAGCGGTTAAAACTAATAAAAATGCTAAAATATACTCAATAGTTTTTTTTGTTTTAATGTTCTTAACAAATAATCTTAAACTATTTCCAAAAATAACCCAAAGACATGTTGAAGGAAAACATACGAGTGCTCCAGTAGTTGTAACAAAAATTATTCCTACAAAGATATTTTCTTCAGTTGGAAAAAAACCAGAGGCAACAGCAATAGCTACAGACCAAGCTTTTGGATTAATAAGTTGAAAAGCTGATGCTTCGTAAAGTTTTAAAGGTCTTCCAGCGTCTTTTTTAATAAGGCTAAACGAACCAATCATTTTCCACCCAAGATACAGCAAGTACAAAAAGCATAATATTTTCATATAAAATTGTAGTTCTGGAAATTTTAAAAAAAGACTTCCTAATCCTAAACAAGTCAAAGCAATTTGCACCATATGACCTAAAGGTATTCCAATTAAATGGGGAAGAGTTCTAACAAAGCCAAATTTCATTCCGGATGCCGTTAACATGGCATTGTTAGGTCCGGGAGTTACAAACATCGTAAAGTAAAAAATGGAAAGTGCAGAAAGAAGTGAAAAACTTATCATAAATATTTTTTAATAACCGTTTCAAAATTTGAAAAATCTTTAATTACAATGTCGTGAGGAATTTCGTTAATTTTTTTTTCAGTATATCCATCTTCAACTAACACAAATGGTATTTTGGCATTAGAGGCGGATATCGAATCTACTTCGCTGTCACCAACCATTATTGTTTTACTCAAATTTCCACCAGTAATTTCAACAACATCTGTTAGGTGCCTGGGATCAGGTTTATTAAATTCGAAGGTGTCGGAACCAGCTATATAATCAAAATAATTTGCCAATTTTATTTTTTTTAATAAATCAACCGCAAGTCTTTCTTGCTTATTAGTACACACACTCATGGCAATATTATTTGATTTTGCCCATTTTAAAAAATCTATAACACCTTTTACCGGCTTACTTCCTCTATCAATATTTTTACTGTAGTAATCAATAAATTCTTTTATCATCTCTTTTTTTATTTTCTCATCTGTAATTTTTTCTCTAAAAGATCTCTGCATCATTATCCATGCACCACGTCCAGCGAGACGCTTAATATCTTCAAGCTTGCTTTGTTGGAATCCAAATTTTTTCATAACATGATTGTGTGCATCCATTAGATCTGGTGCGGTATCAACCAGCGTACCATCCAAGTCAAAGAGAATTGTTAATTTTTGAGTCATATTTATAAAGTATTAATAGGAAATATTTTGTGACTTATTACCATCACAATTCTAATGTAAAGAGAAATTTTTATGAAAACAAATTTAAATTTAAAAAAAATAAAAACTTACAAAGCAAATCAAGATAAATTGAGAAAACAAGCAATAAATTCCGGCGTAAATTTAGTTGCACCAGAAACTATTTTTTTATCGAAGGATACTAAATTTGGAAAAAATGTAACAATCAATCCCTATGTTGTTATCGGAAAGAAAGTTAAAATTGGAAGTAATGTTGAAATTTTATCTTTCAGTCATATAGAGGGAGCGAAAATAGGGAATAAAGTTAAAGTAGGACCTTACGCTAGAATAAGACCAGGAACAAATTTACTATCGGGAGTTAAAATAGGAAATTTTGTTGAAACCAAAAATTCTAAAATCGATTCAAACTCAAAGGTAAATCATTTATCTTATATAGGCGATACTTTAATTGGTAAAAATTCTAATATAGGAGCAGGGACAATTACCTGTAACTATGACGGTGTAAAAAAAAATAAGACAATAATTTCTGATAATGTTTTTATAGGATCAAATTCATCTTTAGTTGCACCAGTAAAAATAAAAAAGAAATCAGTGGTAGGTGCTGGCTCCGTAATTACGAAAGACGTAAAGGAGAACTCTCTGGTTATAGAAAGATCTGAACAGATAGAAGTAGAAAATTATAAAAGGAAAAAATAAATTTTATGTGCGGAATAATTGGTATAGCCAGCAACAAATCTGTTTCAATGAATATAATTAATTCATTAAAAAAACTTGAATATAGAGGTTATGATTCAGCCGGTCTAGCTACCTTAAACAACAATGAAATCAATGAAAAAAAATGCTCAGGTAGAGTCGAGCAGTTAGAAAAAATTTTATTCAAAACATCCGCAGAAGGAAACCTTGGAATTGGACATGTCAGGTGGGCAACGCATGGCGTTCCTAACACAATAAACGCCCATCCTCATTCTACTGAAATTGTCTCAGTAGTTCATAATGGAATTATTGAAAACTCAAATGATTTGAAAAAACAATTAGAATTAAAGGGACTAAAATTTAAATCTCAAACAGATACTGAGGTAATTACATTGCTATTGACAAATGAATTGAAAACTCACCAACCTTTCGATGCGGTACATAAAACTTTGAAACAATTAAAGGGAAGCTTTGCACTTGGTATTATATTTAAAAACTTTAAAGATATAATTATAGGAGCAAGAAGGGGCAGTCCTTTAGCCGTAGGATATTCCAAAGATGAGAATTATTTGGGTTCAGATTCCTATGCCTTAAAAACTATGACGAACAAGATTTCATACTTAGACGATGGCGATATTTGTGTGCTGACAAAAGACAATGTTAGTTTTTATGATGTTAAAAAAAACAAGATAAATAAAGAGGTTTTCATTCTATCAGATGATAAAAATGTTAGTGACAAAGGCGATTATAAGAACTTTATGTCCAAAGAAATTTTTGAACAACCAATAACAGCCAAGAACTGTATTCATGAGTATGTAGATAAAATAAGAGATGATATAAATTTTTACAATTTTCCAATTAAACCCCAATCAATTAATAAGATTGTTCTTGTGGGATGCGGAACAGCTTACCATTCTTGTTTGGTTGCTAAATATTGGTTTGAGGCATTTACTTCTCTAAATGTTGAAACAGATATTGCATCAGAGTTTAGATATAGAAATGTGAGATTTAATAAAAATAATTTATATCTTTTTGTTTCCCAGTCAGGCGAAACAGCTGATACTGCTGCAGCTTTAGATTTATGTAAAAAAAATGGAATTAAGACTTGTTCTATTGTTAATGTTGTCGAAAGTTCAATAGCAAGAAATTCTGATTGGGTTTTGCCAATTCATGCCGGTCCTGAAATTGGAGTTGCTTCCACTAAAGCATTTATAGGTCAAATGCTGGTCATTTATATGCTTTGTTTAAAGATCGCAGATCTAAGAGGTGATATGAAAAAAAAAGATTATCAAAAAAAAATCAGCAATATAAAAAAACTCCCTGAGCTTTTAGAAAGATGTCTTAAAGTAGAGGATAAAATACAACTTATAGCTAAAGATTTTTTAGATTCCAAAGGCTCAATGTTTTTAGGTAGAGGATCTTCATTTCCAATAGCTCTTGAAGGGGCATTAAAGCTAAAAGAACTTTCTTATTTACATGCAGAGGGTTATCCAGCTGGCGAAATGAAACACGGACCGCTTGCTTTAATAGAGAACGGTTTGCCAGTTATTGTTATTGCACCACATGATAAATATTTTCACAAAACAGTTTCTAATATGCAAGAAGTTATTGCAAGAGGTGGTAAGATTTTACTCATTACCGATAGCAACGAAAATATAGTGAATGAAAATATAAGATTTAAAATTGATTTACCTCTTGTAGAGGAATCGCTTTCACCGTTTTTATTTACAATTCCACTTCAACTACTTGCTTACCATGTTGCTTTATTAAAAAAATGCGATATTGATAAACCAAGAAATCTAGCTAAATCTGTTACAGTTGAATAAAGATAGATTACGCGTTGAATATAAACACATAATATTATAAACATCCCTAAGAGTTGAATATGAAAAAATGGACTTTAAATAGCTGGAAAAATTATCCCGCAAAGCATCTTCCCAAATATGAAGATGAGAAGGAACTTGATTTAGTATTAAGTAAAATTAATAGTTTTCCTCCTCTAGTTTTTGCTGGGGAAACAAGATTTTTAAAAGAATCACTAAGCCAAGTTGTTGAAGGAAAAGCCTTTCTTCTCCAAGGAGGTGATTGTGCTGAAAGTTTTGCTGAGTTTCATCCAGACAATATCAGAGATACATTTAAAGTTATTTTGCAAATGGCCTTAGTTTTGACGGCATCAGCTTCTTTACCTGTTGTCAAATTGGGAAGAATTGCAGGACAGTTCTCAAAACCTCGTAGTTCACCAGTAGAAACTAAAGACGGAAAAGAATTACCCAGCTATTTAGGTGATAATATTAATGGAATAGAATTTTCTGAGAAATTAAGAAAACCAGATGCAAAAAGAATGTTTAAAGCTTACTCACAAGCCGCATCAACTTTAAATTTGTTAAGAGCATTTTCACAAGGTGGATTTGCAGATTTAAGACAAGTTCATTTATGGAATTTAAGTTTTGTTAACAAAAGCGATCAAGGAAAAAGATATAAGGTAATGCAAGAAAAAATTAGTGATGCATTATCTTTTATGGAAGCTTGCGGCATAAACCCCGATAGCAATAGAAGATTAAGAACAGTTAGTTTTTATACTTCTCATGAAGCTCTTCTCTTGCCTTTTGAACAAGCTATGACAAGGGTTGATTCTACCACTGGTGAATATCACGATACTTCGGCACATTTTGTATGGATCGGAGACAGAACAAGACAACCTGATGGAGCCCACGTTGAATTCTGTAGAGGAATAAAAAATCCCATTGGATTAAAATGTGGTCCTTCATTAAAATCTGAAGAATTAATTAAATTATGTAATATTTTAAATCCAAAAAATGAACCTGGAAGACTTACTTTAATTTCTAGATTCGGAGCAGACAACGTTGAAAAATTTTTACCAAAATTAATTAAAGTAATAAAAAAAGAAGGTTTTAATGTAATTTGGTCTTGTGATCCTATGCATGGAAACACTATAAAAGCTACCACTGGTTTTAAGACAAGAACTTTTAATAATATATTACAAGAAGTAAAAAATGTATTTGCTATTCATCAGGCAGAAGGAACATATGCCGGTGGGTTACATATAGAAATGACAGGACAAGATGTGACAGAGTGTACAGGTGGAGCTCAGAAAATATCTGAGAAAGACCTGTCTCATAGATACCATACACACTGCGATCCTAGATTAAATGCGAGCCAGGCATTAGAACTTGCGTTTTTGATCTCAGATGAAATAAAGAAAAATTCTAAATACTCAAAAAACATTATTCAGGCCGCATCTTAATAATTGAATTTTAATTATTAAGATCTATTTTATCAAAAGGATATTAATATTTATGCAAGTAGACAAAAGAATTGATTATATAAAAAACTGGATTAGCGAATACTGTAAATCCATGCCCAAGGAAGCAGACTCTTTAGTAGTAGGTATCTCTGGAGGAATAGATTCCTCAGTTACAAGCACACTCTGTGCCCTTACAGGAAAAAGAACCATTGTTCTTTCTATGCCTATAAGACAAATAAAAGAACAGCACGATTTAAGTATAGGGCATCAGAAATGGCTTAAAAAGAAATTTAAAAATGTAGATAGTTATTTAATTAATTTAGATCTACTTTTTGAAACATTTAAAAGCTCTTTATCTAAGTTTGACAACGAACATGGAATGGCCAATGCAAGGGCTAGACTGCGAATGACAACATTGTATCAGGTTGCTGCTGCTAATAATGGAATTGTAGTAGGAACAGGAAATAAAGTCGAAGATTTTGGCGTTGGTTTTTATACAAAGTATGGAGATGGTGGAGTTGACATATCTCCTTTGGCAGACTGCACAAAAACTCAAGTTTGGGAAATGGGAGAGAAACTTGGAATTCTTGAAGATATTGTAAAAGCTGATCCCACGGATGGCTTATGGGAAGACGGAAGAGCAGATGTGAGTCAACTTGGAATGTCATACCAGGACTTAGAAAAAGCTATGATAGATTCTAACAACCCCGGGCGTAAAAAATATCTTGAGATTAGAAAAAAAAATTTACATAAAATGAATCCTATACCAGTATGCAAAATGAAAAATGACTGAAAACCTAAATTTTTTTAATACTTTATCAAAGAAAAAAGAAAAATTTGTTCCGATAAACAAAAAAAAAATTGGAATGTATGTTTGCGGTCCAACAGTTTATGATTTTCCTCATATTGGTAATGCAAGGCCATTAGTAGTTTTTGATGTTTTATTTAGGCTTCTAAAAAAAATTTATGGAGAAAACGAAATTACTTATGTTAGAAATATAACAGATGTAGATGATAAAATTATCGAATCATCAAAAAAAAATAAAAAAAGCATTAACGAACTAACAGAAACTATAACTAAAAGTTTTCATGAAGATTGCCGATATTTGTATTGCTTAAATCCAACTTTTGAGCCTAAAGCTACTGAACATATTAAGGAAATGATAGGCATGGTTTCGAATTTATTAAAAAATAATCATGCTTACGAAAACAAAAATCATGTTTATTTTTCAGTTTCCTCATTTAAAAAATATGGGAAATTATCAAATAAAAACTTTGAACAACTTGTGGCCGGGTCAAGAGTAGAAGTTTCTGAATATAAAAAAGATCCACTTGATTTTGTTCTTTGGAAACCTTCAGACGAAAAAGATCCAGGCTGGGATTCTCCATGGGGTAGAGGACGACCTGGCTGGCATTTAGAATGTTCTGTTATGAGTGAAAAATTTCTAGGCAAGCAATTTGATATACATGGTGGTGGGCTTGATCTTGTTTTTCCACATCATGAAAATGAAATTGCACAATCTTGTTGTGCAAACAAAACTGAAAATTTTGCAAATTATTGGCTACATAATGGATTTGTTACTTTTGATAAAGAAAAAATGTCAAAGTCTATAGGTAATATTGTGACAATAAATAAACTTAGGGAGAACGTAAATGGTCAAGTAGTAAGACTTGCATTGTTAAGTTCTCATTACAAACAACCATTGGATTGGAATGAAAAATTAATTATAGAAAGTAAAAACACATTAGATAGATGGTATAATCAATGGGAACAAACTCCATCAGAAGAAATAGAAGATGAAGTATTAGAGCCACTTTTAGAAGATTTAAACACACCAGAATATATAACAAAATTACATTCTCTTTATGACGAGGCAAAAAAAGGAAGTAGAATTTCGAAAGTTAAATTTACAACAGCTTGTAATTTAATTGGTTTGCTTGAATCAACTCCTTTAACGTGGAAAGATTTTAAAAAAAATCAATCTGCAATTGATGAAAATTTTATTAATAAAAAAATTGAAGATAGAAATATTGCAAGAAAAAAAGGAGATTTTAATAAGGCCGATGTTATTAGAAAAGAACTAGAAGATAATGGCGTGATAATAGAAGATAAACAAGATAAAACTATATGGAAGTATAAATGAGCAAAGAAAAAATATATATTTTTGATACCACGCTTAGAGATGGAGCCCAAACTGAAGGGGTAAACTTCTCTATAGATGATAAAAATAAAATTGCTAAAGCATTATCAGATCTAGGAGTTGATTACTTGGAAGGTGGATGGCCAGGAGCAAACACTTTAGATACAACTTTTTTTAATAATCCTCCTAAATTAGTAAATACAACTCTTACAGCTTTTGGAATGACAAAAAAAACAGGAAGGAGTGCAGAAAACGATCCTGGACTTTCTGCTTTATTAAATACAAAAGCTCCAGCAATATGTTTGGTTGGAAAATCCTGGGATTTTCATGTTGATGTAGCTTTAGGTATTACTAAAGAGGAAAATTTAGAAAACATCAAAGAATCAGCAAAACTGTTTGTCAAAAACAAAAGAGAATTTATGTTTGATGCTGAGCATTTTTTTGATGGTTATAAAAAAAATCCTGAATATGCATTAAGCTGTATTAAAACAGCTTATAACGAGGGAGCAAGATGGATTGTTCTTTGTGATACAAATGGAGGAACTTTACCTCATGAAGTGGGCGAAATTGTTTCTAAAGTAAGCAAACAAATTCCTGGTAAAAATCTTGGTATACATGCTCATAATGATACAGAAAATGCGGTAGCCAATTCTTTATCAGCTATTTTAGCTGGCGTACGTCAAGTTCAAGGAACAATTAATGGACTTGGAGAAAGATGTGGTAATGCTAATTTAATATCGTTAATTCCATCTATAGTTTTAAAGAAATCTTTTTCTGATAGTTTTGAAATAAAAATAAATAAAAATAAAATCAAAACTCTGACAGAATGTTCAAGACTTTTGGATGAAATATTAAATAGAAAATCAAATAGAAGAGCAGCCTATGTAGGACCTTCGGCCTTTGCTCACAAAGGAGGTTTGCACGTTTCTGCTGTTTCTAAAGATCCAAAAACATACGAACATGTTGATCCTAGTTTGGTTGGAAATGTTAGAAATATTATTGTTTCTGATCAAGCTGGCAGATCAAATATCATGTCGAGATTAAACAAATATGGAATCAAGATTGATAAAAACGATCCAAAAGTTCAAACTTTACTGGAAGAGGTCAAGGGTAGAGAGTTTATTGGTTATTCATATGATGGTGCTGATGCATCATTTGAATTATTGGCAAGAAGGCTTTTAGGAGAAATACCAAAATACCTAACTATTTCTAAATACGATGTTTCTGTTAAAAAAGAATCAAAAGATAAAATAAATTCTTTTGCAAAGGCACATCTAATGGTTGATGGAAAAGAAATTGTATGTGAAGGCTCAGGAAACGGACCGGTGAACGCACTAGATAATGCTATCAGATCGAACGTTGATAAAGTTGGGAAATATTCAAAGTATTTAAAAGATTTAAAGTTAGTCGATTATAAAGTTAGAATTTTAAATACAGGTACCAATGCAACTACTCGAGTCTCTATAGAAAGTACGGATAAAAGTGGAAAAAACTGGTTCACAATAGGTGTATCACCTAACATTATTGAAGCTTCCTTCAAAGCACTAATCGATAGTTTGGACTACAAGCTTTACAAAGAGAAAGCTCCCGCAGATATACTATCTAATGATTAATAAAATTGGTTTTGTACTTGTAAAACCACAACTAGCCGAAAACATAGGTTTTTGTGCAAGGGGATTAAAAAATTTTGGTTTTACAATTCTTGATTTAGTTCAACCAAGAGATAAATGGCCGAATAAAAAAGCATTAGTGACAGCTGTAGGTGCAAAAAATATTCTTAACAAAAGTAAAGTATATTCTAATGTACAAAACGCAATAGCAAAATACGATATTGTTTACGCTTCTACAGCTAGAAGAAGAGATATTAATAAAAAACATCTTTCATTTAGAGATTTTATAAAAAGTATAAAAAAAAATAGAAAAAAAAAAATTGGCATCATGTTTGGTCCAGAAGCCTCAGGTTTATCTAACGAAGATATTATTTATTCAAATTATATGTTTAAAATTCCAGTAAATAAAAATTTTGAATCTATAAACTTATCACATAGTTTAATTATAGTTTGTTTCGAAATATTTAAATTATTAAAACCTTATTATTTAAATAAAGAAAAAAAATTGAAAAATATTGCTAATAAAAAAAAACTCAATAAATTAATTATTTTCTTAGAAGATTGTTTAGAAAAAAAGGGATTTTTTTCTCCAAAAGAAAAAAAAAAGAAAATGTTAACTAATCTAAGAAATATTTTTGGGAGAATAGAGCTAAATGATAAAGAATTAAGGATTTTATCTAGTGTTTTTAGTAATCTACAAGAGTAATTGACAAATATGTTAGAAAGTTTATAAAAGCTTTTTTTATGACAAAAAGACTTAATGCCAAGCACAAGGTGGACAGAAGACTTAAGGTAAATTTATGGGGCAGACCCAAAAGTCCATTTAATACTCGTAACTATCGGCCTGGTCAACACGGTCAAAGTAGAAAATCAAAACCTACAGATTATGGCATGCAGTTAATTGCTAAACAGAAATTAAAATCATACTACGGAAATATTAATGAGAGACAATTCAGAAATATCTATAGAAAGGCAATAAAAAAAAGAGGTGATACCACTGAAAATTTAGTAGCTCTCTTAGAAACCAGATTAGATACAGTTATTTATAGAGCAAAGTTTGCCCCGACAGTTTTTTCTGCACGACAGCTAATTAATCATGGCCACTTCAAAGTAAATAAGAAAAAAGTAAATGTATCAAGTTACTTAGTTAAAGAAGAAGATTTGATAGAGGTAAAGGATAAATCAAAATCTTTGATTATTATTGAAGGATGTTTAAACAGCAAAGAAAGAGATGTTCCAGAGTATATTCAGTCAGACGGTAAAAATAAAACTGCTAAATTGGTTAGAGTTCCAAAATTTGCTGACATTCCTTATCCTGTACAAATGGAACCAAAATTGGTTATTGAGTATTATTCAAGATAATTAGTTGAGACTATAATCAAATTAACGATTTATTTCTAAGCAGTTCTTTTAATTCTCCTTTTTCAAACATTTCTTTTACAATATCGCAACCACCAACAAACTCACCTTTGATATATAATTGAGGTATCGTTGGCCAATCCGTATAATCTTTTATTCCTTGTCTGATTTCATTGCTTTCTAGAACATTGATACCTTCAAATTTAACTTTTAAATATTTTAAAATATTTGAAACAGCCATTGAGAAACCACACTGAGGAGCCTCAGGCGTTCCCTTCATGAAAAGGACAATGCCATTTGAATCTATGATGGTTTTAATCTTTTTGTTTATATCATCCATTTTTTTCCTCCGTAGTTAACGCAAGAGCATGTAGCTCATTACCCATTTTGCCCTTTAGAGCTTTATATACCATTTTGTGTTGCTCAACTTTAGACTTACCATTAAAAGTTTTTGAGATTATTTTAGCTGAATAATGATTATTATCTCCAGCGGTATCTTTTAGTTCAAGAGCAGCATCAGGAAAGGCACTCATAATCATTGTTGAAATTTCGTTTTTAGTTAATGGCATTATATTTACTATACCACTGATTATTGTAATCGTGAAGGTCTTTCGTTTTTAAACTAAATGTTTTTTCAATTTCAAATATATCATTTTGTACTTCGGCAATAACTTCGAAGAAAACACTATTTTGTTTCAAAAATGTTTCAATTTTTTTTAAGTTATTTTTAGAAAATTCAATTAAATATCTTCCCTGATCCTCACCAAAAAAATATTCAAAGGAGTTTGTAAGCTTTTTGGGTTTGTATATTTTTAAACCCAAACCTGAAGAAATTGACATTTCAGCTAAGGAGACAAGTGTACCTCCTGAAGAAATATCATGGACAGACAAGGCCAAATTTTCATTTATTAATTTTAAAACTATTAGGCCATTATTTTTCTCATTAACCAGATTTATTTCTGGTGGTGGTCCACCATATATTGAAAAATTTTCTTGAAGAAAAGCACTCTGGTCTATATGTCCAAGCGTTTTTCCTACGATCATGATTAAGTTTCCAGATTTTTTTGTTTTAATATTTACAATTTTTTTTAAATTATCTATTACGCCTATACCCCCAATTACAGGTGTGGGAAATATACTTTTGGAATTGGTTTCATTGTAAAAAGAAACGTTTCCAGAGACTACAGGAAAATTTAAAAATTCACACGCCTCTTTAATTCCATCAACGCACTCAACAAACTCACCCATAATTTTTGGTTTTTCTGGATTTCCAAAATTTAAACAGTTTGTAATAGCCAATGGTTTAGCTCCTACCGAAATTAGATTTCTCCAATTTTCACAAACAATTTGTTTTCCTCCAGATTTAGGATCGGCTTTACAATAATTTGCTGAAGAGTCTACCGATATAGCTATGGCTTTATCTTTATTATGGATCCTTACAATGGCAGAGTCCCCACCAGATTTTTGTATAGTATCACACATGACGACTTGGTCGTATTGATCTGTAATCCAACTTTTGTTTGAGTGGTTTGGTGAAGACAATATTTTAATAAGAGCATCTTCAATTTTAATTTTTTTTAAATCTTTTATTTTTACTTTATTTTTTGACAATTTAGATTTAGTCCATTTCCTTTCATACAAAGGGGCTTTGTCAGACAATGCTGGAATAGGAATGTCTGCTATTTTTTTATCATCAAAATTTAGTATCAATCTGTTAGTGTTGGTTGTTTTTCCTATTACAACAAAATCTAGATCCCATTTATCAAAAATTTTTCTTGCCTCTTCTTCCTTTTTATCATCAAGTATAATTAGCATTCGTTCCTGGCTTTCGGACAACATCATTTCATAAGGAGTCATGTTATTTTCACGGCAAGGCACTTTATTTAAATTTAATTCAATTCCGAGTTTACCCTTTGAAGCCATTTCCACACTGGAAGATGTTAAGCCCGCTGCACCCATATCTTGTATCGATATAATAGAATTGTCTTTCATTAATTCTAGACAAGCTTCCAAAAGCAATTTTTCTGCAAAAGGATCTCCCACTTGAACAGTTGGTTTTTTTTCTTCAGAGTTTTCATCAAATTCTGCCGATGCCATTGTAGCCCCGTGAATACCATCTCTTCCAGTTTTAGAACCAACATAGACCACGGGTTTGTTTATGCCTTTGGCTTCTGAATAGAAGATTTTATTTTTATTTGCATGACCAATTGCCATTGCGTTTACTAAAATATTTTCGTTGTATGTGCTATTAAATTTAGTTTCACCGCCAACAGTAGGTATACCAACTGAATTTCCATAACCACCAATCCCAGATACAACACCACTTAATAAGTTTTGAGTTTTTTCGTTTTGAGGTAAGCCAAAATGAATTGAGTTCATTAGAGCAATAGGTCTTGCGCCCATAGTAAAAACGTCTCTCAATATTCCGCCGACACCAGTTGCTGCGCCCTGATATGGCTCAATAAACGACGGATGGTTATGACTTTCTATTTTAAAAACTATTGCATCATCGTCTCCTATGTCAATAACACCCGCATTTTCACCAGGACCTCGAATTACAATATTGTTTTTGGTTGGAAGTTTTTTTAAGTGGATTTTTGAAGACTTATAAGAACAATGTTCGTTCCACATTGCAGAAAAAATTCCCAATTCTAATAAATTTGCATCTCTACCCAAAAGTTCTTTTATTTTTTTATATTCATCTGGTTTTAAACCGTGAGACTCTATTTGATCTTTTGTAACCGTCATATTAATTCATTAAACTTAAGAATAATCCCAATCCATCTTCACCTGATAAAACTTTATCAGCCATTCTTTCAGGATGAGGCATCATTCCCAAAATGTTTTTATTTTTATTAAAAATACCAGCGATATTATTTATAGAACCATTTGGATTAGTTTTTAGATTAATATTTCCTTTTTGATCAGAATATTTAAGTGGTATCAGTTCGTTATTCTCTAATTCTTCCAAATGTTTTTTATCAGTGAAATAATTACCTTCATTGTGCGCAATGTTTAATTTTAATATTTCGCCAGTTTTATATTTATTAAAAAATTTGTTCTTATTTGATTGAACTTTTACAAAAATGTCTTTTGAAATAAATTTTAATCCAGAATTTCTTAATAGAGCGCCCTGTAACAAACCACATTCAATTAAAATTTGAAATCCATTACAGATCCCTAAAATTAAAGAACCTTTTTTCCCGGCGCTAATTACTTCTGATAATATATTAGATTTTGCTGCTATTGCTCCAGATCTTAAGTAATCACCATATGAAAAACCTCCGGGAACTACAATTAGATCTGACTTTGGTAGTTCAGTTTCTTTATGCCAAATCATTGAATTCTTGAATTGTAGTTTCTCTAGAGCTACAGCAACATCTCTATCGCAATTTGACCCTGGAAAAACTATGACAGATGATTTCATTCTGCTTTTTTGATTTTAAAATCTTCAATAATCTGATTTGCCAGTAACTTTTCACACATTTCTTTAACCTGAGCCTCAGCCTTTGCAGAATCTTCTTCATTCATGTCTATCTCAAAGAATTTTCCTTGTCTTACTTGATTTAAGTTTTTGATTCCCATATTTTTTAGCGTTTGTCCCACCACTTTACCTTGTGGATCAAGCACATCTTTTTTCAAAGTAACTGTAACTGCAAATTTCAAATTATTTTTTTTTAATACTTATTGATGTGGGTTTTTTAAAGTTTACTCTACTAATATTTGTTGTTTCAGGCATAATACCCAATCTTCGGGCAACTTCTTGATATGCTTGAATGATATTTCCTAAATCTTTTCTAAATCTATCTTTATCTAATTTTCTTTCACTCTTAACATCCCAAAGTCTACATGTATCAGGGCTTATTTCGTCGGCTAGAATAACCTCTTTCTTTTCTCCCTCCCATACTCTTCCAAATTCTAGTTTAAAGTCTACAAGTTTGATTCCAACTCCTCTAAACATTCCAGTCATAAAATCATTTATTCTGAAGGTCATATTTTCAATAATTTTAAGTTCGCTTTCTGTTGCCCAATTAAATGCAAGTATATGTTCCTTAGCAACCAAAGGATCACCCAACTCATCCTTTTTGTAGCAATATTCTAACAAAGGTTTTTCCAAAATTGTTCCATCAGGAATATCCAGTCTCTTTGTTAACGAGCCAGTTGCTATGTTTCTCACTATTACCTCTATCGGTATAATTTCAACTAATTTGATTAGTTGTTCACGCATATTTAGTCTTTTAATTAGGTGGGTTTTAATACCAATTTGATTTAAATTTTGTAAAATGTGTTCAGAAATTCGATTATTAAGAACTCCTTTTCCTTCAACATTAGTTTTTTTTTGATTATTAAAAGCTGTCGCATCATCTTTAAAATGCTGAATAGCTAAACTTTTATCTTTGGTTTCGTATAGAATTTTAGCTTTGCCCTCGTAAATTTTTTTTCCCTTATTCATCTTTTTAAAATTCTTTTGAAAATTACATCAATTTTTCTTGTGTGATAACTAAAATCAAATAATTTCTTTAAAGTATTAACAGGTATTTTACCCATTATTTTTTTATCTTTTAATAAACTATTATAGAAAGAAGAGTTGTTTTCAAGAGATTTCATAGCACACTTTTGAACTATTTTGTAAGCCATCTGTCGTTTTAAACCCTTAGAGGTGAGTTCTAATAAAACTCTTTGTGAAAAAAGCAAACCCTTAGTTAACTCTAAATTTCTTTTCATGTTTTTTGAACTAATTTTCATTGATTTTATTATTTCATTCAATCTATTTAACGCGAAGTCTAAAGTTATAGTGGCGTCCGGACCGATATTTCTTTCTACACTTGAGTGCGAAATATCTCGTTCATGCCAAAGTGCTACATTTTCTAAAGCAGGTATCACACTAGCTCTTATAAGCCTGGCTAGTCCAGTAAGATTTTCACTTAGCACTGGATTTTTTTTATGTGGCATTGCTGAAGAGCCCATTTGCTTACTTTTAAAAAATTCCTGAACTTCAGAAACCTCGGTTCTTTGTAGATGTCTTATTTCAACTGCAAACCTTTCCATTGAACTAGCTATAATTCCTAAAACAGAAAAAAAATAGGCATGTCTATCTCTAGGTATAATTTGTGTAGATATGGGTTCAATTTTTAATTTCAATTTATTTGCAACAAACTTTTCAATTCGCGGGTCTACATTAGCAAAAGTTCCGACAGCCCCAGATATTGCACAAGTAGATATTTCTTTTATGGCACTATCCAAACGATCATAATTTCTAGAAAACTCCTCATAGAAAGTTAAAAGCTTTAATCCAAACGTTGTTGGCTCCGCATGTATTCCATGACTTCTACCTATACACAAAGTGTGTTTATGTTTGACAGCTTGTTTTTTTATTGATTTTAGTAATGCCTCAATGTCACTCAATAAAATCAACCCAGATTGTCTTAGTTGCAAATTAAAACAAGTGTCTAATACGTCAGATGATGTCAGGCCTTTATGTAAAAAACTTCCTTCTTTTCCAGTTTTTTCAGCAACAGAGGTCAAAAAAGCAATTAGATCGTGTCTTACCTTTTCTTCTATTTTTGAAATTTTTTTTACATTTATTTTTGATTTTGATTTTACCTTTTTTACAACACCTTTAGGAATTATTTTAAATTTTTCCATAGCCGCTGCAGCGGCAAGTTCTATTTGCAACCAAATATTATATCTGTTTTGATCTTCCCATATTCGTTTTAATTCTTTTCTTGAGTATCTTTCTATCATATTTTATAAGGAGGAAAGTCTAATCCACTTTTTGACAAAGTAAATATTTCATAACTCTTGTCTGTTATACCAACTGTGTGTTCAAATTGCGCTGATAAAGTTTTGTCTTTAGTAACCGCTGTCCAACCATCATTCAATATCTTTGTCTCATATTTTCCTTCATTTATCATGGGTTCAATTGTAAAAATCATGCCTGTTTTTAATTCATTCCCTGTTTTTGGATCTCCATAATGTAATATATTTGGTTCTTCATGAAAGTTTTTTCCAATTCCATGTCCGCAAAAATCTCTAACTACTGAAAAACCTTTTGATTCAACATAACCTTGAATTGTTGAACCTATATCACCAATACGAATTCCGTCCTTAAGTATATTGATAGACTTCATCATTGATTCATAGGTAGTTTTTATTAATTTTTTAGCTTTTGTAGAAACCTCACCAACAAAGAACATTCTGCTTGTATCGCCATGCCATCCATCTTTTAATACTGTTACGTCAACATTAATTATATCTCCTTCTCTTAATATTTTGTCTCTAGGTATTCCGTGACAAACAACATGATTAGGAGATACGCAAGAAGATTTAGGAAACCCTCTGTAAAATAAGGGTGCCGAATATGCACCATGATCATTAATAAATTCAAAACATAATTTATCAATTTGTTCAGTTGCTATACCTGGTTTAACTATTTTTACAACCTCGTCCAAAGCAGCAGAGGCTATAGCTCCAGCTTTTCTTGTTTTACTAAAAGCTTCCACAATATTATCGGTCATTAAATAAAATTTTTATTTCGTTATTTATTTCTATTCCTTTCGAGGAAAATTTACAATCATAACAAAACATTTTGACGTTTTTTTCAGAAGCTTCTTTAAAAGCTCTAAAATATTCCTGATCAATATCTGAGGCAATACCAAATGACTTACAATTTTCTATTTGAATTAAGTAAATCATGTAACTTTCAAAACCTTCTTCTTGGGCCTTTATAAGATTTTCCAGATGTTTTTTTCCTCTATCTGTTATTGCATCAGGAAATTCAGCATGACCTTTTTTTCTACTTAAGGTGACACTTTTTACCTCTAAAAAAGCTTTTTTATTTATATTTGTGTTTGTAAGTAAAAAATCGAATCTTGTGTTAATTCCAAATTTTTGTTCGGGTTTTATTAAATTAAATTGAGCTAAACCTTTGATTAATTTTTTTTCCAAAGCTTCATGAATTATTTTATTTGTTACATGAGTGTTAACACAATATTTATTTTCATCAACTTTTATAATCTGCAGTGTATATTTTAGTTTTCTATTTTTATTTTTAGATTCTGTTATCCATACAGCGTTACCCTTTCCTAGAAGTTTAAGCATTGAACCAGGATTTGGGCAATGAGCTGTTATGATTTTATTTTTTAACTTAATATCTACAAAAAATCGCTTATATCTTTTTATAAGAACTCCTGGTATTAATTCATTCTCAAAATCCATTTTTTTTAATATTATCAAATTATGGTAAGAAAAAATAAAAAAATTACAGCTGCAATCTTAATTATTGGCAATGAGATTTTATCTGGCAGAACAAAAGATCAAAATGTTTCTTATTTGGCTTCTTGGTTAAATAATAATCTAGGAATTAAAACTGAAGAAGTAAGAATAATTCCAGATATTGAAAAAACAATAATAAAAAACATTTCAACATTAAGAAAAAAATATAATTATGTCTTAACCACAGGAGGCATAGGACCCACACATGACGATATTACAGCGGAATCAATATCCAAAGCTTTAAAAGTTAAGTACAATTATAATAGAGAGGCTTTTAATATATTGGAAAAATATTATGGAAAGAAAAATTTTAATAGTGGTAGAAAAAAAATGGCTAGAATGCCAAGTGGCTCAAAATTGATTTATAATCCTTCTAGCATAGCTCCAGGATTTATAATTAAAAACGTTATTTGTTTACCAGGAATTCCTTCCATAATAAGATCAATGATAGATAATCTGAAAAATTATTTAAAGCCAGGATCAAAAACATATAGCCTTACAATCAACATGATAGCTGTTGAAAGCAAAATAGCAAAAGAACTGAGTGTTATTCAAAAAAAATATAAAAAATTTGTTGATATAGGAAGCTATCCCTTTTTTAGACTTGGAAAAGTAGGGGTTGCAGTTGTTACAAGATCAGTAAAGAAAAAATTGTTACAATCCTGCCATAAAGAAATTATTAAAATGATCAGGAAAAAAAAGATAAAAACTTTTACAAGGATATAATGTTATATTTTGCCTTTGGCAGTAATCTTAATCGAAAACAAATAAAAAGACGTTGTAAAAATTCTCGATTTATTTCTCGTCATATTTTAAAAAACTACCAACTTGTCTTTAGAAGCAAATATGGAGCCGCTGACATACAAAGAAAGAAAGGAAGCTCTGTTTTGGGCGCTATCTACGATATAAATAAAGCTGATGAGAAAAAATTAGATGCTTATGAAGAATTTCCAAAAGTGTACGTGAAAAAATATTTTAAAATTTGGGGAAAGAAAGTGATGTTTTATTATATGTCCAGTAAAACAAAACAGACTGAACCATCTAGAAGATATTTAAGTTCAATTATTCAAGGTTATAAAGATTGTGGATATCAAGATTCTCATGTCCTAGTTTCAAAAATGAGTAGAATAAAAGCAAGATGAAAATTTTTGACTGTTTTACGTATCTTGACGAAGATATAGTTTTAGATCTTCGTCTAAATTACCTAAACAACTACATAGATAAATTTGTAATAGTAGAAAGCAAGTTCACTCATAGTGGTAAAAAAAGAAATTTAAACTTTAATATTAAAAATTTTGAAAAATTTAAAAAAAAAATAATATACTTAATTTTAGACCACGAGCCACCAGGTATTCAAACAATTAATGATGGCGATGATGAAAACACAAAAAATAGCAAATTTATTTTAAACGGCATGAGAAGAGATTTTTATCAAAGAAATTTTATTATTAACGGTTTAAAAGAATCAGCCGATAACGATCTAATCTTGATCTCTGATTTAGATGAAATTCCAAAATTAGATAATATAGATTTACATTCAACGAAGGATAAGTTTGTTTTTTTTAAACAAAAAATGTTTTATTATAAATTTAATCTTTGCTCAAAATCTGTGACTTGGATAGGAACGCGTGGTTGTAAAAAAAAATATTTAGAATCTCCTCAGTGGCTTAGAAATATAAAAGATAGATCTTACCCAATATGGCGCCTGGATATCATTTTTTCAAAAAACAAATATTCTAATATTAATTTTATTCAAGATGGCGGCTGGCACTTTTCATACATAAAAACACCCGAAGATATTGAAAAAAAACTTAAATCTTACGCCCATCACAGAGAGTATGAGTTAAATGCTCTAGGGATACAAAAAATTAAGAATAAAATACAGAATAAAGAGAGTATATATGATTTAAAAACTGATATGAAA
>JAGFWA010000079.1 GCA_017640245.1 Pelagibacteraceae bacterium | reverse complement strand
TTACCATTAATTTTAGCAACACCTTTGTATTTCCAAACACTTCCATGAGATCTAATTGCTTCGATATCTAAATGTAATTCACAATCGGGTGTAACGGGACGTCTAAAACGAGCTTTATCGACGCTCATTAAATAAACTAGTTTGTTTTTATATTCTTTTGGATCAATACCGTGTGCAGTTAGTGCGGCTGCGGCCTGTCCAAAAGCTTCTACTATGAATACGCCAGGCATTACAGGTTGATCTGGAAAATGCCCTTCTAAATAAAAACTTTCTTTTTTGACATTTACAATACCTGTTGCCGATTTTAACGGAACTATATTAATTAATTTGTCAATTAACAGCATTGGTTCCCTGTGAGGAAGAAGTTTTTTTATTTGATCTTTGTCCATGCTATTCGCCATTATTTTTTCCCTTTTTTAAAAATTCTTTTAGTGGAACAGCAGGATAACCCATGACTGTTGTGTTATCCGGAATATCTTTAACAACTCCGCTACCACCACCAATTCTAACATTATTTCCAATTTTTAAATGTCCAGAAACTCCTGCTTGCCCTCCAATTGAAACATTATCTCCAATGGTTGAGCTACCTGCAAAACCTACCTGTCCTGCTATCATACAATTTTTTCCAAGTTTAACATTATGAGCCATATGAACCTGATTATCTAAAAAAGTATTTTCTCCTATAATTGTGTCACCTATTGATCCTCTATCTATAGTACAGTTAGCTCCTAATTCCACATAGTCTTTTAAAATAACCCTTCCAATATGGGAAAATCTAAAATTTTTATCTTTTAAAGGAATAAATCCAAAACCTTTTACACCTACTTTACATCCATCTTGTATCACAACATTATTTCCAATTATTGCATTTTTAATTGTAACATTTAAACCTATAAGGCAATTTTTTCCAATTTGCACATCATGTTCAATAATAGTATTGCTGCCTACATGGGTTTTAGACCCTATTTTAACTTTTTTTCCAATAAAAATATTTTTTCCAAATGTGACAGAAGAAAGTTTCGAGGATATCTTCTTCGATTCAACGAGTGATTTATCAGGATAGTCTAAATCTGCGTTGGGATAAAATTTTTTTGATATTTTAGCAGTTGAATAAAGCACATTCTTTACAACAATTTTGATACAACTTTCGGGTAAATATTGTTCCAAGTTTTTTGTCGTTATACAGGCCGCAGCTTTTGTTTTAATTGCACAAGATTTATAATTAATGGAACTAAAGAAAGTTAGATCTTTTTTACTGGCCTTTTCAAGAGTTTTTATATCTGATATTTTTAATTTATTGCTTTTGTTTGATGTATCATCGGATAATTCGTTAAGATAAAACGGACCTTTAGGTAAAAAAAAAATTATTTCTGACATTAAAACTTACTTTAAATTTAAGGATTTTAACTCTTTGTTAAAAATTTCTAATATTTTATCTGTTAAATCTAGTTTTGATTGTGCCACGACTATATATTTTCTATAAATTATAATCTGTACATTATTTTCTGACATATACTTCGTTAGTATTGGATCTAAGGCTTTTAACAATCTATTTCTTGCATCTACCCTTTGTGTAGCAATTTCTCTGGTGAAGTTTGTTCTTTTTCTTTGGAATTTAATATTTTTTTCTCGAAGTTGATTTAATGTCTTTTTGTATTCATCTGCAGAAAGAGTTTTTTTCTTAGCTATTAGGTCAATTTCTTCTTTTTTTAATAACTCGCCTTCCTCTTTAAGTTTTTTATCTCCAGTTACAATTTTCTTTTTCAGAAAATCTTGAGCTTCTTTACCAGCTTTGCTTTGGTTAAGTAGCTTATTCATATCAATAAAATATGTTTCTTCTGCAAAAGACAAATTATAAAAATTAGGAATTAA
>JAGFWA010000078.1 GCA_017640245.1 Pelagibacteraceae bacterium | reverse complement strand
TAATTTTTTGTGATAGAATAAAAGATCTGGGATTTAAATATGCTTTCAAAGCCGGAATTTCTTTTGGAAAAAATGATTTGATAATTCCAAAAACCAAAGAAAAATTAGTTAACGAAACAAAGAAAAAAATAGAAGAGTATGAAAAACAATATCAAGATGGTCTTATAACAAGAGGTGAAAAATATAACAAAGTCGTTGATATTTGGTCAAAATGTACAGACTCAGTAGCAAATGAAATGATGAAAGAAATCTCATCGGCAGAAAAAATCTATCCAGATGGAAGAATAGAAACTAATTCTGTATTTATGATGGCTGATTCAGGAGCTAGAGGATCTTCTGCTCAAATGAAACAATTGGCTGGAATGAGAGGACTTATAGCTAAACCTTCTGGTGAAATTATTGAAACTCCAATAATTTCAAATTTTAAAGAAGGTTTGACAGTTTTGGAATATTTCAATTCAACACATGGAGCCAGAAAAGGGTTGGCAGATACAGCTCTAAAAACAGCAAATTCTGGTTATTTAACAAGAAGATTATGTGATGTTGCCCAAGATATTCAAGTTACTAGAAAAGATTGTAATTGTAATATTAAATCTTTCATAACGCTCTCTGAAATTATCGAAGGTGGAAATGTATTAGTTAGTTTATCTGAAAGAGTCTTGGGAAGAGTTGCAGCAGAAGATGTAAAAAATCCAATTAGCGGTGAAATCATAGTTGGTAAAAAAAATATGATTGATGAAATAGTTTGTGAAAAAATTGATGCCGCAGGAGTAAAATCTATTAAAGTTTATTCTGTTATAACTTGTGGATTAAAAAAGGGAGTTTGTGCACTATCGTACGGTAGAGATTTGTCCAGAGGTAAATTGGTTAGTGTAGGAGAAGCAATTGGTATGATAGCTGCTCAGTCAATAGGGGAGCCAGGTACACAATTAACAATGAGAACTTTTCACGTTGGAGGAACGGCACAAATAAAAGAAGAGTCCTCAGTAATTATATTAACGAACGGAACTTTAAAAATTAGTAACAAAAATTTAATAAAGGATTCAAAAAACAATACAATCGTGATGGGAAGAAATACCCAACTTTCTATAGAAGATGAAAACGAAAGACAGTTGGCATTATATAAAGTTCCTTACGGAGCAAAACTTTTTTATCAACACGGAGACAAGGTAAAAAGTAAAGAAAAAATTTGTGAATGGGATCCATACACCTTACCTGTAATTGCAGAAAAAAATGGTGTAGTTAGCTATATGGATTTAGTAGACGGAGTTTCTTTGGCAGAAACGATGGATGATGCTACCGGTATAGCTGCTAAATCAGTAATTGATTGGCGATCTCAATCAAAAAATTCGGATTTAAAACCTAGGATTACTTTAAGAAATACTGATGGCGAAGTTATTAAAAAGGCAGACGGTAACGAAGCCAGATATTATTTAGTCCCAGATTCAATTTTATCAGTAAAAGATGGACAGAAAATTTCCGCAGGAGATGTTTTAGCGAGACTTCCAAAAGAAACTTCAAAAACAAAAGATATTACCGGAGGACTTCCAAGAGTTGCTGAATTATTTGAGGCAAGAAGGCCTAAAGATAGTGCAATTATAGCTGAAAATGACGGTATTATTCAATTTGGAAAAGAAGTAAGAGGTAAGCAAAAAATTTCAATTGTTACAACTGACGGTGAAACTTCAAATTATTTAATTCCTAAAGGCAAACATATAAATTTTAATCAAGGAGAGACAATCAGGAAGGGAGAATACTTATTAGATGGTAGTCCTGCTCCCCATGACATTCTTAGAATTTTAGGAGTCGAAGCCTTAACAGAATATTTTGTAAGTGAAGTACAGGAGGTATACAGGATGCAGGGTGTTGTAATCAACGATAAGCATATAGAAACAATTGTTAGACA
>JAGFWA010000077.1 GCA_017640245.1 Pelagibacteraceae bacterium | reverse complement strand
ACCTTTGGGTGCTCTTGATGCTTTAACAAGAGAAAAAATGCAGTCTTTAGTTTTAAAAATTTGGAAAGAAACAGGAAAAACAATTGTTCTAATTACTCACTCCGTTGAGGAAGCTTTATTGTTAGGTGAACGAGTATACGTGATGGCTCCTAGACCTGGAAGAATACATAAGGAATATAAACTTCCATTTGCATCAATGGGTCTAAAAAAAGATTTAAGAGAAATTAAAAATGATAAAGATTTTGTGAATAAAAGAGAAGAAATTTTATCAATGATTTGGGATATGGAAGAAGAAATAATGGGCAAAGAAATTTAAAATGATTACAGGATTTGTTACATTTTTTGTTATTTTCGCTGTTGTTGGTGCTATTCTTTATGGACGAAGATTAATTAAAACTGAAAAAACTGATGCTGTTTTTGGAAATCCTGAAAAAGCTAAGGGAGGAGTGCACTGGGTCGTAGTTGGAAGTAGTTTTCTTATATTGTCATGGCTTTATTATTCATGGGATATAGCAAAATCGTTTTATCCAAAATCTGCAAATGAACTTTGTCAAGTTGCTAAAGTTACCGAGTCATTACTATCTTTAAAGTATCTTTTTCCAATTGTAGAAAGACAGCACAAAAGTACTGCAATCATTGCACGTGAAAACATAAATATAAAAAACAAAATAATTCTAATACAAGACGAACCAAATTTAAAAGATCAAGATAAAGAAATATTTGTAAATATACTTAGTAAAACTAAGCTAATGATTCCATCATTAACTGATGAGAAATATTTAGAAGATGATACAAAAAATATAATAAAAGAGCTGACCAATAGATTAAATCAATTAACAGAAAATTTTTCAAAAGATAGTTATCCTAATTTAAGTGAGGAAGAAGAAAATGAAATAAATGAAGGTTTAAAAAAACAAACAGGATGGGGTGCAACTGGTATGGAAATACCTCCTCTCCCTGAAAGCAAAAGAGGTTTGAAATTTCACGCAGCGGCAGCAGAATTAAATTTTATTAGCGATGAATTTTTTGCAATGAGAAATCATAACCCTGAGTATTTAAGGCAATCAGAAGTGATTTTTGCTGAAATTAAAGAATATATGGATGGATTAGGTGACGGCCTAGAACTAGAATATATAAAAGATATTAAAAAACTTGTCCGAAGAATAGAGTACGCAAGTATTTTTCCTCCTAATACTTTAGATGAACTAGAAAAATCAATTAGAGCTTTTGATGAAGTTCAAAAAAATGAGCAGGGAAATTTGAGAATTATAGATATCTTTTTATTTCCGGCTGGAACAATTGTTGCAAGTGGTCCTGTTTGTTCAGAAGCAGGTCCTGGTAGATGGTTACCTAAACCATCAGATACTTTCAGAATTTTTGGAGATCTTTTAAAACCCAGTGTTGGATTTAAAATGATTCCTATGCTTTGGTATGAAATGATGGGAGTTAACAAAATAGTTGGTTTTATTCTTCCTGATTGGATAGCAGATATAATGCCAGGTAAATACCCGGTTCATAATCAAGATGGAACGGTTGATCCAAATTTCAAAAGTAAAGTTTTAGATATCGTTACTGGTGAATTTGAAGCGTTTAAAATTCCGGTTCCAACAGGACACATTTGGGATTCTTTTTTAAGGGTATTTTTGGGATTATCTCTTGGAATAATATTTGGTGTTCCTTTAGGTTTGTTTATGGGTCTAAATAGATTTGCCAAAGGATTTTTTGATCCTTTAGTTGAATTATATAGACCTGTGCCACCACTTGCTTGGGCTCCATTGGTAATTACTGTTTTTGGAATTGATAACGTTGGAAAAGTATTTTTATTATTCATGGTTGCTTTTTCAATTATGATTATTTCTGCACGAGCTGGAGCATCAGGAACTCAATTGTCAAAAATTCATGCTGCACACTCATTGGGTGCCTCTAGGTGGCAAATATTGAGA
>JAGFWA010000076.1 GCA_017640245.1 Pelagibacteraceae bacterium | reverse complement strand
ACAAAATTTCAGAAAGCGAACTTGAAAAAACCGCAAAAGAATTAAGAAAACAAAATTGGCAAATACAAAAAACAAATGGAGTTGACCTAATTTCTTCAAACGATTTTTCGTTTTATGATCAAGTACTTGATACAATTTGTTTACTAGGAGCAATACCCAAGCGGTATAAATGGAACAAAGACAAGGTTTCTTTAAAAACATATTTTGCCATGGCTAGGGGTTCACAAGATAAAGAACTAGATGTACCAGCCTTGGAGATGACCAAATGGTTTGATACCAATTATCATTACTTGGTTCCGGAATTTTCTGCTGATCAAACTTTTAGTTTAAGCTCTGATAAACCTTTCGATGAATTTAATGAGGCCAAAAGTTTAGGATACATAACTAAACCAATCATTTTGGGCCCCTTGAGTTTTTTACTGCTCGGTAAAAGTAATACCCAGGGTTTTAAGACTTTAGATCTTCTAGACAAAATACTTCCAATTTATAAAGAAATAATAGGAAAACTCTCAGACCTGGGAGCCGAGTGGATACAAATTGATGAACCAATTTTAGTTAAAGATCTAGATGAAGAGGTAGTGGCTAGAATTACACCAACTTTAAATGAACTGAAGAAAGCGTCTAAAAATTCAAAAATCTTAATCGCAACATATTTTGAAAGTTTGGATGAAAAAATTCAAAAAAAATTATCCATTAGTGATATTGACGCAATTCATTTAGATTTATTAAGAGGAGCTGAAAACAAAAATTATATTCAAAATGAAAAAAAAATTCTGTCCTTGGGTGTCATTGATGGAAGAAATATATGGAAATCTGACTTAAACCAAAAGATTAAAGTTATTCAACAATTGGTTAAGCCTGAAAATGAAGTTTTTATCTCGACTTCTTGTTCGCTACTATATTGTCCTTACGATTTAGATCTTGAAAAAAAGATTCCAAACGAGATTAAACGGTGGCTTTCATTTTCTAAGCAAAAATTAAATGAATTAAATTTAATAAAAAAATTTATCAATAAAGATGACAAAAATATCAGCAAAGAGCTGGAACAAAATAAGCTTGATATTTTAGATAGGCAAAATTCGAAATTAATCCATGATAGTATTGTTAAAAAAAGGTTGGAAACCATAGATTCTTCAACCACAGAAAGAAAATCGGGTTATACGCAAAGATCAAAAATTCATAAAGATATATTTAAACTTCCAAAGTTTCCAACAACCACAATAGGATCATTTCCGCAAACTCTTGATGTAAGACAAGCGAGGGCAAGATTTAAGAAGGGTGAATTGGATGAGGCAAGTTATGAAAAATTTCTTAAAGACAAAACAATTGCTGCAATAAAAAAACAGGAAGAAATTGATATTGATGTAATCGTACACGGAGAATTTGAAAGAAATGATATGGTTGAATATTTTGGTGAACACTTAAAGGGTTTTACTTTTTCGTCAAGTGGATGGGTGCAAAGTTATGGATCAAGGTGTGTAAAGCCTCCAATTATTTATGGCGATATATCAAGATCAAAAGCGATGACCGTTCACTGGTCAAAATTTGCTCAAGAGCAAACCAAAAAAATTGTTAAAGGAATGTTAACAGGACCTATAACCATACTTCAGTGGTCCTTTGTTAGAGATGATCAACCAAGAAAGAACACAGCGCAAGAAATAGCTTTTGCCATAAGAGACGAAGTAAAAGATTTAGAACAAAACGGTATTAAAATTATACAAATTGATGAACCAGCCTTGAGAGAAGGTCTTCCTTTGAAAAAAGGGAAGTGGAAAAATTATTTAGACTGGTCTGTTGAATGTTTTAAGATAGCATCAAGTGTTGTAAAGGACGAGACACAAATTCACACTCACATGTGTTATGGAGAATTTGATGACATCATAGAGTCCATAGCAGCCTTAGATGCCGATGTAATTTCAATAGAAACTTCTAGATCAAGAATGGAACTATTAAAAACTTTTGAAAAATTTAAATATCCAAATGAAATCGGTCCAGGGGTTTTTGACATACATTCTCCACGTGTGCCGAGCATTGAGGAGATGACGAATCTTTTAATGAAAGCTACCAAAAATGTTGATAGTGAAAAAATTTGGGTAAATCCTGATTGTGGTCTCAAAACTAGAGGATGGCCAGAAACCATTAGTGCACTTCAAAATATGGTTTCGGCTGCAAAAAATTTAAGAAAAA
>JAGFWA010000075.1 GCA_017640245.1 Pelagibacteraceae bacterium | reverse complement strand
TTGCATCGTGAGTTACTTCAACAAAAGTTTTTACCATTCCAGGATTCTCTTTTAGGAACTTGTTAGTTACTGAAGTAATATCAATACCAGCAATACCAGCATCTTGAGCTTCTTTAACAGTTAGTAATGAAGCTCCTTTTTCTTTAGCTGCTTTGATAGATTTACCACCAAACAAACATGCCATAGCAACGTCACCGTTAACAAATGCTGCAGATCCGTCTTCAGGGTTCATATCAACAACTTTCATTGAAGAAATATCGGCTCCAACAACCCTCATTGTTTCTTTGAAAACATAGTCAGCCATTGTTCCCAAAGGAACTGCTACTTTTTGACCATCTAACTTAGTAGAAGCATTTCCTTTATCTATCCCTTTGGCTGCAACACAAGTTGTTCCACCCATTCCATATATAACTGCAATATCTATAAGTTTGATAGGTGCTTTAGCGTTAACTGCATTTACAAAAGGTGTTAATCCTTGAGAATAAGATATATCGATATCTCCAGACAACATAGCTTCCGTCATCTCCCCACCAGTTGCAAAGTTCGTCCATTTAACTGGAACACCCAAAGCTTTATCAAAAGTATTTTTAACTTTATCTTCTTGGTTTGGAGTTGCCCATTCTAAAAAGAATGCGACTCTTACTTCTTTAGCAGCCGAAAAAGCAGCTGACATACTTAAAGTGAGAGCAAGCACACTTCCTAGCAACAAGCTTATTATTTTTTTCATGTTTCCCCCGTTTGCTTATTAAGCTTAATATAGAAGCATTTAAGATTAAATAATTTGACAAGTCAAACGGTCAAATCAAATATAAATATATATTAAGAGTCTAGATAAATTAAATTAGAATCTACTGTAGGTTGTGTAGCTTATTATCGACTATAATTAAATAGCTATGGCTTTAACAAAGATGATAATCTAAATACACAAAAGGGGGTTCTCAAAAAAATATGAGTAAATCAAGTGGTGCGAATATTCCAAATTCTTTACAAGAACATTGGATGCCTTTTACATCCAATAAGGACTTTAAAGATAATCCAAGATTAATCACAGAAGCAAAAGGAGTTTATTTAAAAGATCATCATGGAAGAACACACATAGATGCAAGCTCGGGATTATTTTGCAATCCTTTAGGTCACGGTAGAAAAGAAATTACTAATGCAATTACCAAACAATTAGAACAATTAGATTATGTACAACCTTTTCAACAAGGTTTCGGAGGATCCTTTGAACTAGCTTCAAAAATTGCAAAACATACACCAGGTGATTTAAATAGAATATTTTATACGATGTGTGGTTCATCGGCAGTTGAAACGGCAATTAAAATTACAATCGCGTATCACAAAGCACGAGGTCAAGGACAAAGATTTCGTTTTGTTGGTAGAGAACGTGCTTATCACGGCATGCATATTGGAGGTATTTCTGTGGGAGGAATGATTAATAATGTAAAAACTTTTGCTAGTATTTTGATGCCGGGAGTAGCGCATATACGTCATACACATCTTCCTGAACATAAATTTGTTAAAGGTCAGCCCGAAACAGGCGTTGAATTAGCAAACGATTTAGAACGTATTGCAATGAATTTTGGAGCAGAAAATATTGCAGCATGTATCGTGGAACCTACAGCAGGATCAACTGGTACATTAGTTCCTCCAAAAGGATATTTAAAACGTTTAAGAGAAATTTGCGATAAGCATGAGATAATATTAATTTTTGATGAAGTAATTACTGGTTGGGGTCGAATGGGTTCGGCTTTTGCTTCGCAAGAATTTGGAGTTACTCCTGATGTAATAACTATGGCAAAAGCCACTACTAATGGAGTTGTGCCAATGGGCGCGGTCGCTGTAAAAGAAGAAATTTATGATACGGTAATGGACGCCTCTCCCAAAGGAGCGGTTGAATTGTTTCACGGATATACTTATTCAGGAATTCCAATTGCAGTAGCAGCAGCTTTGGCAGTACAAGATATTTTTGAAAAAGAAGATATATTTAATAGGGCAAAAAAACTTTCTCCTTATTTTTTGGACGGTTTGTTTTCTTTAAAAGATCTTGATTGTATATCTGATATCAGAGGTTATGGGATGATGGGTGGTATCGATATTAAACCTATGGATAGACCAGGAAAAGCTGGGTATACCTGTTTCAAAAAATGTTATGAAACCGGCGTTAATTTTAAGGCTACGGGAGATTGTTTAATAATTGCTCCAGC
>JAGFWA010000074.1 GCA_017640245.1 Pelagibacteraceae bacterium | reverse complement strand
TATTGAAGCAGGTGATCCGACCGTGTGTTCAGAAACCTGTGTTGGACGGATTCGTTATCTAGGCGTAATGCTTTATGATGCAAATAAAATCAAGGATGCTGCAAGTGTAAAAGATGAACAAGATTTATATCAGGCGCAGTGTGATATTTTCCTTGATCCGCATGACCCAGAAATTATTGCCCAAGCAAAAAAAGATGGCGTACCAGATAGTTGGATTACTGCTGCGCAAAATTCACCGGTTTATAAAATGGCGATGAAATGGAAAGTTGCTTTGCCGCTACACCCAGAATATCGTACCTTACCAATGGTATGGTATATCCCGCCATTATCACCAATTACCAATGCTGCTGAAAAAGGACAGATTGAAATGGACGGAGTGATTCCGGATGTGCATAAATTACGAATTCCGGTGAAATATCTTGCCAATTTATTAACGGCAGGCAAGGAAGAACCTGTGGTGAGTGCATTGAAGAAGATGATTGCCATGCGTGAATATATGCGCAGAAAAAATATTGGTGAAGGCATCAACAGTCCGGAGTTATTGAAAAAAGTAGGATTGGATGAAGCTACGCTCACCGATATGTATCGTATTATGGCACTAGCGAATTATGAAGATCGCTTTGTGATTCCAACCAATCACCGTGAATATTCAGGTGATACGCCATTTGATAATGAAATTGCATTTAACACCCGCTCATCCTGTGGCTTTAGTTTTGGTAATGGATGTTCCGGTGATGTAGGCAAAACTAGTTTGTTCGGTACTAAAACTCATAAAAATACGATGAGTGGAAAAGTACCAAAAACTTCAAAAAATCGCGACTCAGGAAACCGTTCATGAAAACATTTAAACTATTAGGATTACTGCTCACTTATCCGGAAGGAACAATTTATTCAGCATCGGATGAATTATTACAGACATTACGCTCAGAGGCATTATTGCCGGAAAAATTTATTAAAAAAATTGAAATTTTTTTGACCACACAAAAAGCACGGGATTTAATAGCAGTACAGGAAGACTATGTAGAAACATTTGATCGTGGTCGCGCTCATTGCCTACATTTATTTGAGCATATTCATGGTGAATCACGTGATCGAGGACAGGCGATGGTTGATCTTTCAGAAACATACGCCACAAAAGGTTTGCATATTGATAGTGGTGAGTTGCCGGATTATTTGCCGCTCTTCATGGAATATCTCTCACGTTGTGAGCCCAAGGATGCTACTGAGTTATTAGGAGAAGCAATTGATGTGATCACTGTAATAGGTGCCAAGTTAAAAAAACGTAAGTCGCCTTATGCGGATATATTTACAAGTATAGAAGTACTTTCTGCTGCCAAAGCTGATACAGAGAAGATAAAAACTGCATTGAGAGAAGCTCATAAGGATCCCGAAACTTTGGAAGAACTGGATAAACAATGGAAAGAAGCGGAAGTCTTCACTGGTGATCCGCTGACTGATATCGCTGCAGATTGCAATACATGTAATGCTTCTTCCCAAGATGCTATGAAAGAATTAAATAAAGTGGCAAGAGGTAAAAATGAAAGCTGATTATCTACATCAATTCTTTTTTGTTTACTATCCTTACATTTGTCTGGTTGTATTTGTGGTTGGTAGTGCATTACGTTACGACCGGGATCAATATAGTTGGAAGGCAGATTCCAGCCAACTCTTGCGTAAAAAAGGAATGCGTATAGGCAACAATTTATTTCATGTAGGCATTATTTTGCTGTTCTTTGGGCACCTGGTTGGGCTTCTGACGCCGCAGGAAGTTTATCATTACTTTATGGATGCAGGTACCAAACAGATGATGGCAATGGTTGCTGGTGGTATTTTCGGTACACTTTGTTTCATCGGCATGACCATACTTCTAGTACGAAGACTATTTGATCCGCGTATCCGCGCTACCAGTAAACCATCTGACATTATGATTCTGCTCGTGTTATATGTACAGCTTATTATGGGCTTGATTACTATTCCGTTTTCAGCACAGCATATGGATGGAAGTTCAATGATCGCACTGGCAAACTGGGCACAGCATATGGTTACATTCCGTAGCGGCGCTGCTGATTTTATTGTGGGTGAAGCGATAATATTCAAGCTGCACTTAGTGTTGGGCACAACAATTTTTCTGCTATTTCCATTTACCCGATTGGTGCATGTATTCAGCGGAGTAGCTGCTCCTGTTAAATATATTCTCCGTCGCGGTTATCAAATTGTGCGTAAAAGAGCATAACGCGCATCAAATTGTAAAAGACAATATTAAAAACCAAGT
>JAGFWA010000073.1 GCA_017640245.1 Pelagibacteraceae bacterium | reverse complement strand
GAGCTGCCAGAAATGTTGAGCAAGGTGGTTCTTTGACAATTATATCGACTGCTTTAGTTGATACTGGTAGCAGAATGGACGAAGTAATCTTCGAAGAATTTAAAGGGACAGGTAACTCAGAATTAATTCTTGATAGAAAAGTTTCAGATAAAAGAATTTACCCAGCTCTTGATATCACAAGATCCGGCACAAGAAGAGAAGAACTTTTATTTAAGAAAGAAGATTTAACAAAAATGAATGTTCTAAGAAGAATCATAAGTCCAATGGGCACTATGGACGGAATAGAATTTTTAATTTCAAAACTTAAAAATACAAAAAATAATGCTGATTTCTTTGTTTCAATGAACAAACCTAATTAAAAAAATATCAATTAACTATATTTAAAAATACTTATTTAAACTATATTGCCTTTGTCTAAACTATGAGTATATTTTTTAGCAATCCTCCTTGGTGGGGAGGCAAAGAGAGCAGAAAAGGGTGGTTTAAAAGAAAACGTTGGAGAAGGGGCATTAGAGCCGGATCCAGGTGGCCTTTTACAAGTTTAAATAAATCCAGGCCGGATAAAAGACACATTAAAGATTACACTCCCTATCCTTACTTTCTTGGGTATGCCACAACATATGCACAGAGAAAAATAGGTAAAAACCATGTGTTTTTTAGAGACAGCATTGGTTTAAGTGAGTCATATAAAAGTTATTTTAATTTTTTGGATACAATAAAAAATAAAATTGAATATTTTCTTTTGGAAAGCGCAACACCAAGCTGGGAACATGATTATAAATTAATTAAAGAAATCAAAGGCAAATATCCACATTTTAAAATTATCATTGCTGGCTCAATTGGATCAGTACCCGAGAAACTACAACATTGTAAAGAAATACACGCAATACTTAAAGGCGAGTATGAAAAAAATACTTTAAAAGTTTTAAATGGTGAGAAAGGAATTATTGATTATGATTTGTTAACTTTGGATGAAATGAACCAGTCCCCCACACCATATTTTGATGATTTACATTTTGATAAATATTTTGATTGGAACCCAGTTCCTATGAGCAAATATTTTCCACAAGCTCATATTTGGGGAAGTAGAGGCTGCCCATTTAAATGTATATTTTGTGTTTGGCCCGCATCCATGACTGGCAACGATCCTGATGGCGACAAAAAAAGAACTGTTAGACAATATACAAAAGAATATATGAAAAATTTTATAGGAACTTTAATTGAGAAATACAAATATCAAACAATTTTCTTTGATGACGATACTTTTAATATTGGTAATAAACACACAGTTGATATGTGCGAAATAATGAACGAATTCAAAATACCTTGGTTTGCCATGTGTAGAGCGGATTCTATTAGAAAAGAAACTTGGAAAATCATGCATGACAGTGGTTGCCAAGGAGTTAAAATAGGAGTTGAATCTGGGAACCAATATGTAGTTGATAAAATAGTGAACAAGCATTTAGATTTAAATTATACAAAAGAAATTGTTCAATACATAAAATCATTAGGAATGTCAGTTCATGGAACTTTTACCTATGGTTTGCCAGGAGAAACAAAAGCTAACATGTTAGAAACGAAAAAATATATTTCAGAGGTAAAATTTACAACTGTTCAAGAATCAGGAACAGCCGAAATTGAAGGCGCTCCACTTTATAATTTAAATAAGAAAGACTTGAGCACCTATCCTGCTGCTAAAATAGATAGTGAATATACAAGACATGCAGACGGCAGTAAGAAATGGATGGACCTAGTGGACAGTCTACAAAATAAGTAAAATTTTACCAACTTTCAAAATCTAATAGTTTTTCTTTAAGGGAAACCCCTCCTATTGATGAAAAACCTCCTAAATTTCCATCTGATCTAATAACTCTATGGCACGGTATAGCTAAAACATGTTTGTTTTGGCCACAAACTTTACCAACATATCGAGGAGAAACTTTTAATTTTTTCGCGATTCTTCCATAACTTAAAGTTTTTCCCTTTGGAATTTTTTTTAAAATGTTCCAAATTTTTTTTTGTAAAATGTTTCCTTGTAATTTAATTGGCGCATAAATTTTATTTTTTCCTCCACCTAAATATGAAATTAAAGATGATTTACATTTGGATAGGATTTTAGTTTTTTTGCCTATTTTTCTAAGTTTTCCAAATTGAATTCTTGTTATAAGGTTATTTACCTCTGAAATTGAAATCCAGCCAAACTTAGTATTAAAAGAGATGGTGTTTTTCATATATTCTATGCTATGAAAAAATAGAAAAAAAACAAATGAATATATTTGCACTATCAACAGGAAGAGGTCCTTCAGGGATAGCAATTTTAAGATTATCCGGAAAAGATAGTCTTCAAATTTCAAAATTAATAACAAAGAAAAA
>JAGFWA010000072.1 GCA_017640245.1 Pelagibacteraceae bacterium | reverse complement strand
TAATTTTAATTGTAAAACCTTTTGGGAATGAATAGCGTGATAGAATTCATACAAAATAAGATCTTTGTATTTGATCTTATAGTTTTTCTAACAATTATTTACTATATGGCACAATGTGCCACAAAAGGATTTGCATTAAGCTTATTTTCTTTTTCAAAATGGTTAATTGCTTTAGTTGCTACAATATATTTGGTGCCAAAATTAAATCCTTGGGTACAAAATTATATAGAAATTAATTATTATTCCGATACTGCTTTAGGTATTGTTATATTTATAGTATCACTTTTTATCATAATGAATTTAGGCAAATTTATTAGCAGCAAATTAAAATGGTCTGGTCTGGGCGATGTAGACAAAACTTTTGGCTTAATTTTTGGAATTTTTAAAGGAGGTTTAATTTGCGTATGTGTTTTCACTTTAGTGAACTGGTTTTATCCACATCAAAAATGGACTATAGCAACTAAAGATACCATTTCGTTCCAACGTATATATGAAATAAGTGAAATTTTAGTTAAAAAATTTCCAAATCGCGAAGATTACTATAAAACAAAAGAAAAAATAAAAGAAATTTAAAATGAGAGAAATTAGAGAAGAGTGTGGTGTTTTTGGAATTCATGATTTCCAAGATGCTTCTGCACTGACTGCTTTGGGATTACACGCTCTGCAGCACCGAGGGCAAGAAGGATGTGGAATTGTTTCTTTTGATGGTAAAAATTTCCACTCTGAAAAAAGACATGGTTTGGTTGGGGACAATTTTACAAATAAAGAAATTTTAAAAAAATTACCTGGGAATTTTGCCATAGGTCATAATCGTTATTCAACAACAGGGGAAACTTCCCTAAGAAATATTCAGCCTTTCTTTGCAGATATCTATGGTGGAGGAATTAGTGTTGCACATAATGGTAATTTCACTAATGCAATCCAATTAAGAAAAGACTTGGTAAAAGAAGGAGCTATTTTCAGAACAACATCTGATACAGAGACTGTCGTTCAATTAATTGCAAAGTCAAAGAGAATAAAAATGATAGATAAGATAATTGATACACTTTTTCAAATTCAAGGTGGTTACGCTTTAATTATGATGAGTCATGAAAAGTTAATTGGTGTGAGAGATCCTTTGGGAATTAGACCTTTGATTTTAGGAAAAATTAAAAATTCATACGTTCTTGCGTCTGAAACTTGTGCTTTGGATATAATTGGAGCTAAATTTATTAGAGAAGTAGAAAACGGTGAGATAATAATAATTGAAAAAGATACTTTAAAAAGCATTAAACCCTTTCCTAAAAAAAAATCTAGACCCTGTATTTTTGAATATATTTACTTTGCTAGACCAGACAGTTTACTTAAAGATAAATGCGCTTACGAATATAGAAAAAATTTTGGCTATGAACTTGCAAAAGAATCCCCTGATATAGGAGATGTTGTAGTACCCGTTCCTGACTCTGGAGTGCCTGCGGCTATTGGATATTCCCAATACAAAAAAATAAATTTTGAGCTTGGTCTTATTAGAAATCACTACGTTGGAAGAACATTTATTGAGCCCACACAAAATATAAGAAGTTTAGGTGTAAAATTAAAACTGAGTGGAAATAGATCTTCAATAAAAAATAAATCTGTAATTTTAATCGATGACTCTATAGTGAGAGGAACAACATGTCATAAAATAGTAAAGATGCTATACGACTCTGGTGCCAGAGAAGTACATGTAAGAATTGCTTGTCCCCCAATAAAGTTTCCAGATTTTTATGGTATAGACATGCCTTCTAAAAAAGAACTTTTGGCCTCAAATAAAAATTTAAGTGAAATGTGTGATTATATTAAAGCAGACTCTTTGAAATTTTTAAGTTTGGAAGGTTTATATAGGGCCGCTTGTTCACAAAACAGAAACAAATTATATCCGCAATTTACAGATCATTATTTTACAGGAGAGTATCCGATCGATTTAACAGACCATATTAAAGATCATAAAATAACTCAGCTATCTCTACTTAGCGGAAAATCAACCAGTTAAATTAATTAAATACCAGAACTCTCATCTTTCTATTTATTATATAAATGTTTTTATTTGCTACTATTGGTTTTGTAAAAAATCCTGTTTTATCAACTTTCGCATAATTAATAATTTTACCATTTTGATAGTTAGCAAATAAAAAATACCCTTTGCTGGTTGTCATAAAAATCTGATTAGAGATAAGCATTAAAGAATTAATTTCCCCAATTTTTTTTTTATTAAACTTTTCTGATTTATTAAATAAATTTTTTGACCAAATTACTTTTCCTGTTTCTCTATCTAAACTTAAAATAAATCCATCTTTGGATACTAAAAAAATAAATTCTCTTAAAACAACTGGTCTTAAATAGGTGCTAAAAGGTAGCTCCCAATTTAAAGCACCATTCAAAGTATTTAGTGAAATAGTG
>JAGFWA010000071.1 GCA_017640245.1 Pelagibacteraceae bacterium | reverse complement strand
GATAAAAAATGGAAAAATTTTAGGAATTGATAAAAAAGAGGTTAAAGCAATACAAGGCGTTAAATTTGTTAGAGGAGATTTTTTAGATAAAAAACTTAAATTAATAGCAGTTGAATATTTTAAATCAAACATTGATGTTATTTTATCTGACATGGCCCCTAATACTACCGGCAACAAAAGTGTGGATTGTATTAGAACAAATGAACTATGTTTAGCTATCCTAAATTTTTCAAAAAAAATATTAAGTAAAGATGGCGTTGTTATATCTAAATTTTTTATGGGAGAAGATTTTGAAGAAATCAGAACTACTGCAAAAAAATACTTTAAAAAAATTGATTTTTTTAAACCCAACTCCAGCAGAAACGAGTCCAGAGAAACCTATATACATTGTTCGCGATTGAGTACATAATGTTTGTATGATACACAAAGGCATGAAGAAAGTAGAAATTTGTCTTGTTATTTTTTTTGTTACATTTTTTTTAACAAAAAATGTGTTTGCTAAAATAGACTATTTTTTACAAGGAGAAGAGCTTTTTAATAAAAAAAAATTTTCTGAATCAAAATTTAAATTTGAAAAAGATATTGTATTTAATCCTAAAAGTGAAAAATCTTATTTGTACTTAGCAAAAATTTTTAAAAAAGAAGAAAATGACGAGCTTCAAGAAAGAAATTTAAATACTGTCATTTTATTAAATCCAAAAAATGAAGAAGCTATTTTTCTCTTAACGTTATTAAAAATAAAAAAATCTGACTATAAAGAATCAGAAAAACTTATTAAAACTTTTAAAAAAATTTGTAAGAATCTTTGCGAAAAAGAGAAAGAATTAAGCAAAACACTTCAAGATTTACAAACAAAATAGGCGATAATTAACTGATGAAGGTTAGCAAAAAGATTCTCAAGATCAAAAAACTCAAATCGAAAAAGAAGTTGGTATGTCTAACTGCTTATTCCAAACCTATTTCAAAGATATTGGACAGGTATTGCGATATTATTTTGGTAGGAGATTCTGTTGCAACCGCTTTTTATGGCATGAAAAATACTAAGTCTATCAGTCTAGACACAATGATTAATCATGCAATGGCTGTAAAAAAGGCTATTCATGAAAGTACATTTGTATTTGATATGCCTTTTAATACTTACAGAAATATCAAAGAGGCAAAAAAGAATGCTAAAAAAATTCTTAAAAGGACTCACTGTGATGCAGTTAAGTTGGAAAGCAACGGAAAAAATTTTGTTGTAATCAAAAATTTAGTTAAATCAGGCATACCAGTAATGGGCCATATAGGTTATACACCTCAATATAAAAAAACATTTAAACCACAGGGCTTAAAAAAAAATGAAGCACGAAAGTTGATTTATGAGGCCGAACAAATTGAAAAAGCTGGTGCTTTTTCTATTGTTTTAGAATGCATTTCTCCCAAAGTTGCAAAAAAAATAACTGAAAAAATCAAAATACCTACCATTGGAATAGGTTCGTCAAATTTATGTGATGGTCAAATTTTAGTTACGGATGATTTGATAGGATTAAGTGGCTTTTATCCAAAATTTGTAAAAAAATATTTAGATTTAGAAAAAATTATAGAGAAAACTATAAAAAGATTTAAAGAAGATGTAAGAAAAGGAAAATTTCCTAACAAGACTAACACATATTGATTTATATGAGTTCAGAAATTTCAGAAAAAGTAAAATTTATTGATTTATTAAAAAAAAATTTTAAACTTTTATTAAGTTTATTAATACTTTTATTTGTAATAATTGGTATTTTATTATGGTTTGATCATAGCAATAAAAGTAAAAGAGAAAAAATTTCAGAAGATTTTATTCAAGCAAAAATTTTATTAGAAAATCAACAAAATATAAAAGCACACAATGTTTTAAAAAACATTATAGAGAAGAAGGATAATATTTATTCACCGTTATCTTTATTTTTGATTATAGAGAAGAATTTGGAGGCAGATAAAGCAACTATTACGAACTACTTTGATGAAATTTTAGATATAGGGAGCATAGAAAAAGAAGATTTAAATTTACTAAGACTAAAAAAAGCAATTTTCATTTCCGAAAATAGTAAAGAAGAAGATATGCTTGAATTACTTAACCCTATAATAAACTCAGATTCAGTATGGAAAATTCAATCGATAAAATTTTTAGGCGACTATTATTTTTCACTTAAACAATTCAATAAAGCAAAACAATATTATTTAATTTTAATTTCGGACAACGATATTGGATTGGACAAAAATGAAATTAAAAGGAAACTCAATATTATTGGCGATGAATAAATTTTGTAAGTTATTAATATTAATTCTTTTTCCGATCATTTTTATTAATTGTTCTTTTGGTAATCGAACAGGTATTTGGAAAGATTTATCTAAGGAAACGACTATTAAGAAAGAAAGAGCTCAATATAAACCAATTTTTGCAAAAGGAGAAAAATTTAAAAAAGAAATTTCAAATGAT
>JAGFWA010000070.1 GCA_017640245.1 Pelagibacteraceae bacterium | reverse complement strand
CTTTAGGGCTAAAACTTCTGATTTATTTTTATTCATTCCGCTAGGAGACCAAACAACCCGCTTTCAAAAGTTCGTGCTGCTGTTGTTACACCCTGACACATTAAACATATCAAAAGCGCCTGAATGGCCTCCAAATTATTATATCAATATCAAATTGAATTCTACAAGTCTTGAATCTTAAATTTGTGGACTATTTCTTTTGTCTAAATGCAGAAGATTCATAAACGCCCAAAATATTTAGGCTTTGAGTATGAAAACCTAATTCCTCTAGAGCTTTTTGCACTTGAATTTGTTCAATATGGCCTTCTACATCTAGATAGAAATTCGTTTGGTCAAAAGTATTTTTTACTGAAAAACTTTCTAATTTTGTAAGATTAACTTGATTCGTAGCAAAACCACCAAGGCATTTATACAGAGCCGCGTAAACACTTTTTACTCTAAAAATACAAGTGGTAATATACTTTTTGTCTTTTTGATATTCAGGCTGTTTAACTTTCTTGCCCATAATTAAGAAACGTGTAACATTTTGACTTTCGTCCTCAATATTTTCCATTAAGATTTTAAGATCGTATATTTTTGCCGAAAGCTTTGAGGCAATTGCGGCTATTGATTTATCTTCACTTTTTGAAAGTTCCTTGGCAGATCCAGCTGTATCAGCTGAAATTATTGTTTCAAACTTATATTTTTGAATAATGTTTTGACATTGATCTATAGCCTGTGCATGACTTCTAACGTATTTAATATCTTTTAAATCTGCATTTTTTTTTACCAAAAGATTATGTTCAACAACTTGAAAATGTTCAGTATAAATTTGTAATTTATATTTGGGTAACAGGTAATGAATATCTGCAATTCTGCCTGCCAAACTATTCTCGATGGGAACAATTATTTTATAATTTTCATCATCATAAGCAGTTCTAAAAGTTTCTTCAAAAGTTGGGCAAGCTTTAATAACGGCATCTTTAAAAAGAACCTGGCATGCAATATGTGAGTAAGCTCCTTGCTCTCCCTGAAAAGCTATTTTATTTTTTTTCATTTAATTTGCATAATTTTTTTTATTTCTTCTAAATCCTTTTCAGTATCAACGCTCAAAGGACAATCTTCGATATAACCAACTTCAATTTTCATCTGGTTTTCTAGCGCTCTTAACTGCTCCAATTTTCTCTCAATTTCAAGTTTGCTTCTTTTAAGACTTACATACCTTATTAAAGCTTTATTAGTAAAGGCATAAATTCCAATATGATGATATACGGAATTGGTTCCGCTATTTTTTGAAGCTCTAAAAAAATCTAAGGCACTAGAAAATTCTTTTTCTTTTTCAATATTTTTGCTAGTTATCACTTTAACTACGTTTGGATCGTTTAATTCTAAGTTGCTTAACTTCGATGCCAAAGTTCCAATATCGCATGTCTTTTTTTTCATATGTTCAATAAGATTATGTATGACCAATGGATTTAGGTTGGGCATATCACCTTGTAAATTTACTATAAATTCTGGTTCGCTTTTTAATTCTTTTTGAAAAACCTCAAAAATCCTATCTGTCCCAGTTTGATGATTCTTGTTGGTAATGGTTGCTTTGCCTCCATGGCTTTCAATAATATCTGCTATTTCCCTATCTGGCGTTGCTACAAATACTTCGCCAATTTTAGCTTTTATAGCAGTTTCATAAACATGCAGAATCATTTCTTTCTTATTAATTAGTTTGAGGGGTTTATTAGGTAGTCTTTCAGCTTTTAATCTTGAAGGTATAATGACTGCTGTATTGCTCATAAATATTTATGCGGCTCAAAGACGCAATATATTTCAAGTTTTTTTAATTAACTCGTGATATATCTGATATCTTAATTACCAAATTTATGAATGCTTTTGAAATAAATAAAATTATTGCCGCAGTTATTCTTGCGGTTTTGCTCTTTTTTGGTGTTGGAAAATTAACTGATTTTATCTTTTATGTAGAAAAACCCAAGGAGCCTGCTTACACAGTCGAAGCTCCTGCGGTTAAAGTTGCGAGTACACAAACTGCTAGTTCTGGAAATACAGATGTAGGAAAACTGTTGTCTCTCGGCACAGTTAAACATGGTGAAAAAGTTTTTAAAAAATGCATTGCTTGTCATACGATTGCTAAGGGAGGAAAAAACAAAATCGGACCTGCAATTTTTGGAATCCTTGGGAAAAAATCAGGTTCGGTTAGTAATTATAAATACTCAAAAGCATTATTGGCTCATGGAAAAACTTGGGGCTTTGAAGAAATAAATGCCTTTCTAACTAAACCACAAGCGTATATTAAAGGAACTAAAATGGCTTTTGGGGGCATTTCAAACGAAAAAGATAGAGCGTCTGTAATTTTATTTATGAATTCTAAAAGCGATAATCCTCTACCAACACCTTAATTTAAACACCAATTAATAATACTTTTTTGAACGTGAACTCTATTTAGAGCTTGTGTCCAAACTATAGATTGTT
>JAGFWA010000007.1 GCA_017640245.1 Pelagibacteraceae bacterium | reverse complement strand
AATTTTTGTTTATCATGTAGAAGCTTCGAACAATGAAAATCAAAATAGCACCTTTAAGATAATGGAAAGAAAACTCTATTTCTATATTATGAATCCAGCCATGATTCTTTCTTGGATTTTTGGCCTGTTACTACTCCATTCTATTGGTTTAGAATCTCTGAAGGAATTTTGGCTCATAACGAAACTTATTTTAGTAACCTCTTTGACCTTTTATCATTTATTCTTATTTGTTTGTCTTAAAAAGTTTAATGAAAATAAAAACCAATATTCTTCTAAATTCTTTAGATTTATTAACGAAGCTCCTACTATTTTGTTGATTGCGATAATATTTATTGTGGTTTTTAAGCCTATTTAGACTTGAATATTAATTTTAATTCACTATATTAATGGTACTTACCTCAAAAGATAATCACTATGAACTTACAAGAACTTAAAAAGCAAACGCCAGAAGAACTTATAGCACAAGCTGAGAAACTGGGTATTGAGAATCCAAGCACTCTTAGAAAGCAAGAAATTTTATTTTCTATTCTAAAGAAATTAGCTGATAAAAATGAACAAATCACCGGAGGCGGTGTTTTAGAAGTATTACAAGATGGATTTGGTTTTCTTCGCGCAATTGAGTCTAACTACCTTCCTGGACCAGATGATATTTATGTTAGCCCAAGCCAGATTAGAAAATTTGGTCTAAGAACAGGAGACTCGGTAACGGGAGAAATAAGAGCGCCTAAAGATGCAGAACGATACTTTGCATTATTAAAAGTAAGCCAAATTAACTTTGAAAATCCAGAAAAGGGAAGAAATAAAATAGCATTCGATAATTTAACCCCGCTTTACCCAGATGAACAATTAAAAATGGAAATTGAAAAAAATGTAACTGAAAAAAAACCTGATCAAACTGCAAGACTTATTGATCTTGTGGCCCCCATTGGCAAAGGGCAAAGGGCACTTATTATTTCTCCACCAAAGGCAGGCAAAACAATAATTTTACAAAATATAGCTCATTCTCTAGCTGCTAATCATCCAGAATGTTATTTAATGGTTTTATTGATAGACGAAAGACCAGAGGAAGTTACTGATATGCAAAGAACTGTAAAAGGAGAAGTTATTAGCTCAACTTTTGACGAACCAGCCTCAAGACACGTTGCTGTTGCTGAAATGGTAATCGAAAAAGCAAAAAGATTAGTAGAACATAAGAAAGACGTTGTTATTCTTCTAGATTCTATCACAAGATTAGGAAGAGCCTATAATGCTGTTGTTCCAAGTTCAGGAAAGGTTTTAACAGGCGGTGTCGATGCAAATGCACTTCAACGTCCAAAAAGATTTTTTGGAGCTGCCAGAAATGTTGAGCAAGGTGGTTCTTTGACAATTATATCGACTGCTTTAGTTGATACTGGTAGCAGAATGGACGAAGTAATCTTTGAAGAATTCAAAGGAACAGGTAACTCAGAATTAATTCTTGATAGAAAAGTTTCAGATAAAAGAATTTACCCGGCTCTTGATATCACAAGATCCGGCACAAGAAGAGAAGAACTTTTGTTTAAGAAAGAAGATTTGACAAAAATGAATGTTCTAAGAAGAATCATAAGCCCAATGGGCACCATGGACGGAATAGAATTTTTAATTTCAAAACTTAAAAATACAAAAAATAATGCTGATTTCTTCGTCTCAATGAACAAACCTAATTAAAAAAATATTAATTAACTATATTTAAAAATACTTATTTAAACTATATTACCTTTGTTTAAACTATGAGTATATTTTTTAGCAATCCTCCATGGTGGGAAGGCAAAGAAAGCCGTCCAGGATGGAAAAAATGGTTCAGGTCAAAACGCTGGAGAAGAGGTGTAAGAGCCGGTTCTAGGTGGCCCCTTACAATGGTAAACAAATCAAGACCAGACAAAAGACACCCCAAAGATTATACGCCTTACCCTTATTTTTTGGGGTATGCCGCAACTTATGCTCGAGATAAAATTGGAAAAGAAAATGTTTTTTTTAGAGACAGCATAGGCATATCAGAATCTTATAAGAGCTATTTTAATTTTCTTGAAACAATTAAAAATAAAATCGAATATTTACTCATAGAAACCGCCACACCAAGCTGGAAGCATGATTATAAACTAATTAAAGAAATCAAGGAAAAATATTCGCATATAAAAATAATTATTGCAGGACCTATCAGTTCTGAACCAGAAAAATTTAAAAACTTTAAAGAAGTTTATGCAGTTCTAAAAGGAGAATATGAAAAAAATACCATGAAGGTTTTGAATGGCGAAAGGGGAGTTGTCGAACATGATTTATTGACATTGGAAGAAATGAATAAGTCGCCATTTCCATATTTTGACGATTTAAATTATGATAATTATTTTGACGGCAATCCTGCGCCTATGGGAGCTTATTTTCCACAAGCGCATATTTGGAGTAGCAGAGGATGTCCGTTCAAATGTATATTCTGTGTTTGGCCAGCTTCTATGACCGGTAACGATCTAGAGGGAAATAAAACAAGAACTGTAAGACAATATTCAAAAAGTTATATGAGAAATCTAATAGGTGATTTGCTGGATAGGTATAAATTTAAAACAATATATTTTGATGATGATACATTCAACATAGGCAATAGGCACACAACGGACATGTGTGAAATAATGAACGAATTTAAAATTCCTTGGTTTGCAATGTGTAGAGCTGACACCATCCGAAAGGAAACATGGAAAATTATGAACGAAAGTGGATGCAAGGGGGTAAAAATAGGAGTGGAGTCTGGCAGTCAATATGTTGTAGACAAAATAGTAAATAAACATTTAGATCTAAATTATACAAAGGAAATTGTTCAATATATTAAATCATTAGGCATGAATGTGCATGGTACCTTTACGTATGGTCTACCTGGAGAGACAAAAAAAAATATGTTTGAAACTAAAAAATATATTTCGGATGTAGGATTTACTACCATTCAGGAATCAGGCACTGCAGAAATTGAAGGCGCTCCTCTTCACCGTCTGAATAAAAAAAATTTAAAAGTTTATCCTGCAGCTAAAATTGGAAAAGGATATCAGAGGCACACAGACGGCAATAAAAAATGGATGGATCTAGTCGAAGATTTACAAAACCAGTAAATCTAGATACCTTCTTCAAATCTAAGTAATTTTTCCTTTAATTTAATGCCACCTTTTGCAGAAAAACCACCCATAGAGCCATCAGATCTAATTACTCTGTGGCAGGGTATTACGATAACGTGTTTATTTTCTCCACAAACACGCCCCACATATCTTGGTGAAATTCTTAGTTTTTTAGCAATTTCTCCATAAGTTCTTGTCTTTCCTTTTCTGATTTTTTTCAATTCATTCCATATTTTTTTTTGCATTGTATTACCACTTACTTTAATTGGAACTTTAATTTGTTTTTTCTTCGATCCAAAATAATAGATAAAATTTTTCTTAAGAATTTTAAGGTTTTTTGTAGTATTACCCCTCGGTTTTTCTTTGCGAAATTGAATTTCTGATATTTTCTTGTTTATTTCGGTAGCAGAAATCCAACCAAACTTAGTATTAAAAGAAATGGTATTCTTCATATATTCTATGCTATGAGAAAACGAGAAAAATACAAATGAACATATTTGCATTATCAACAGGAAGAGGTCCTTCAGGGATAGCAATTTTAAGATTATCCGGAAAAGATAGTCTTCAAATTTCAAAATTAATAACAAAGAAAAATGATATTAAATCTAAGGAAGTTAACTTGTGCAAATTTCATGATCCTTCTAATGATAAGATAATAGACGAAGGTTTATTGTTGTGGTTTCCTGGGCCAAATAGCTACACTGGTGAGGATTTAGCAGAATTTCACACCCACGGAAGCAATGCTGTTGTAAGCTGTTTTTTAAGGGTTCTTTCAGAACAGGAAAATTGCAGACTTGCAGAACCAGGAGAGTTTACAAAAATAGCCTTTCAAAATAATAAAATAGACTTAATAGAGGCAGAAAGTATTGGTGATCTCATACATGCTGAAACAGAGCTGCAAAGGCAGCAAGCCATAAAATTAGTCCAAGGAAATGCATCCAATTACTATAATTCCTTAAGGGAAAAATTAGTTAAATCATTATCTTATATTGAAGCAAAAATAGATTTTGCCGAAGACGATCTTCCAGAAAATGTTTTAAAAGAAGTTCAAAATTCCATAAAGGAGGTCCATAAGGATATTAAACAAATATTAGAAGATCAAAAAATTGGTGAAAAAATTAGAGATGGATTTAAAATTTCTATCGTGGGGCAAGTAAATTCAGGAAAGTCCTCACTATTAAATCTTCTTTCTAAACGAGAAGCTGCCATTGTATCTGAACAAGAAGGTACCACTCGAGACGTAATTGAAACCTATCTTAATATCGACGGATATCCCGTTATTCTGGCAGATACTGCTGGGATTAGAAAAGTAAAAAATAAAGTTGAGAAAGAAGGAATCCAGCGCGCTATTAAAAAAGCAAAAAATGCTGATTTAACTTTAGTCATGATTGATAATTCATTGAAACAAATCGACAAAGGTCTTAAAAAACTAATTAATGAAAATTGTATTCTTGTTTTTAATAAGTCAGATTTAAATAAAAAAATTCCAAAAAATGAATTCACTAAAAATGATCAAATTCTAATATCGGTAAAAGACAACCAAAACATTGATAAATTAGTTAAGACGATAAAAGATAAACTTAGTAAAAAATTTATCAATGCTAACAATATTTTAGTCACTAGAGAAAGGCACAGAGCAAAACTTAATGATGCTTTGAAAGAAATAGAAAAATTTTTAAAGAAAGATCAACAAAAGGAGATCGAAACAGCCGCAGAAGATCTTAGGCTTGCCACAAGACACCTTGGAAGCATAGTAGGCAAGGTTGATGTGGAGGAAATCTTAGGTTCTATATTTCAAGACTTTTGTATTGGGAAATAAATCTTCTTTAAGCTTGTAAAACCATATTTCGTCAGTACATTTACCTTATGAGCAATAAAATGACCTTCGATGTGGCCGTAATAGGCGGTGGACATGCCGGATGTGAAGCAGCAGCAGCATCGGCTAGAATGGGCGTAAATACTGGTCTTTTTACACATAAAATAGAGACTATTGGAGAAATGTCATGCAATCCAGCCATCGGAGGATTAGGCAAAGGTCATTTGGTACGAGAAGTAGATGCTTTAGACGGTGTTATGGGAGAAGTAGCGGATAAATCAGGAATTCAATTTAGATTATTGAATCGAAGCAGAGGTCCTGCTGTTAGGGGGCCACGAACTCAATCTGATAGGAAACTTTATAAAAAATATATGCAAGAAGTGTTGCTGCATTATGAAAATTTAGAAGTTATAGCCGATCCTGTTGTAAAATTTATTTTTGACAAAAATAAAATTCGAGGTTTTATTTGTCAGAGTGGGAAAGAAGTAAGATGCAATCAATTAATTCTTACCACAGGAACTTTTTTAAACGGGTTAATTCATATTGGTCAAAAACAAATACCAGCTGGTCGATATGATGAAAAACCTTCAACAGGTTTAAGTGAACAATTAGAAAAATTTAACATTAAAATTGGAAGACTTAAAACAGGTACTCCGCCAAGGTTAGATGGCAGAACTATTAACTATGATAATTTGGAAATGCAGCCAGCAGATACCGAACCATATTTTTTTTCATTTTTAACAACCAAAGTTATTAATAAACAAATTAGTTGCGGAGTTACTTATACAAATAATGAAGTTCATAAAATTATAAGTGAGAATATTTCAAGAAGCGCCATGTACTCAGGAAACATTAAAGGAGTGGGCCCAAGATACTGTCCTTCTATTGAGGACAAAATTGTTAAGTTTAAAGAAAAGCAACAACATCAAATTTTTCTAGAACCCGAAGGTTTGGACGATCATACGGTCTATCCAAACGGTATTTCGACTTCTTTACCAGAGGAGGTGCAGCTCAAAATATTGGCTAAAATCAAGGGTTTAGAGGCGGTGAAGATGATAAGAGCAGGCTATGCTATTGAGTATGATTACGTTGACCCAAGAGAGTTGAAATCTACCCTTGAAACTAAAAAAATTAAGTCTCTTTTCTTAGCCGGTCAAATTAACGGAACTACAGGCTACGAAGAAGCAGCTGCTCAAGGATTGATGGCAGGAATTAATGCTGCTCAAAATATAAAAAAAGAAAGTGAATTTATTTTGGATAGATCTAATTCATATATTGGAGTGATGATAGATGATTTGATTACGAAAGGAGTTTCTGAACCTTACAGGATGTTTACTTCTCGAGCTGAATACCGATTGTCTTTAAGAGCAGATAATGCCGATCAAAGACTCACGCCTCTTGGTATTAAAATTAATTTAATTAAAAAAAATAGAAAAAAATTATTTAATGACAAACAGAAAAAAATAAATGATTTAACAAAGTCACTGAATGAAAAATTTATAACTCCAAACGCTGCAGCCAAGCATTCTATCAAAATTGCGATGAATGGAGTGAAAAGGTCTGGATTGGAAATTTTATCTTTAAAAAATATTAAATTAAGGCACCTAAGAGATATTTGGGCTGATATACCCCATTATGAACGTTATATTGACGAACAAGTTGAAATAAATGCACACTATTCAGGCTATCTATCCAAGCAAGAGGATGACATCAAAACTTTCAAGAAGGATGAAAGTTTAGTCATACCTGAGGATATCAACTATGAATCCTTTAGCGGTCTTTCCAATGAAGTTAAGTCTAAACTTAAATTGATTAAGCCCAAGACCCTTGGACAGGCATTAAGGATAGACGGAATTACTCCAGCAGCCGGAATAATTCTATTAGGAGCTATTAAAAGATCAAAATATAAAGTTTCTGCTTAAAAGCGCATGAATGCTGACGAATCTAAGACTAAATTAGTTCAAAATTTAAATTTTTCTGATGAAAAAATAGCAAAGTTAGAAATTTTTGTTAATGAAGTATTAAATTATAATAAAAAATATAACCTTATCTCAAAAAGTAGTGAAAACGATATTTGGTTAAGACATGTTTTAGATTCTGCTCAGCTTATAAAATTTATTGATCCACAAAAAAATCATAGTTTGGCTGATTTAGGTACAGGAGCTGGTTTTCCTGGAATTGTGCTATCTATTTTTTACAGCGATGTACTAACGTTTCACGTGAAACTTTATGAAAAATCTCCAGTTAAAAATAATTTTCTTAAAGCAATTATTCATAAAATGAGATTAAAGGCAGATATATATGATAATGATTATCAATATCATATATTAAATTCAAACTATATCGTTTGTCGTGCTTTTAAAAAATTACCAGAAATATTAAGGATTTCACGTGAAACTGCTCAAAAACCCCATAAACTTATTGTTATGATGGGAAAGAGTGCACAGGAAGAGATAAATAAAGCTTCAAAGGATATGATTTATAAGTATAAGCTAGTACCTAGCATCACCAATAAAGATTCAAAAATACTTTTAGTGGATGTTGTGAGATAAATTGTGGCTAGATCTATAATATCGGTAATAAATCAAAAGGGCGGAGTAGGTAAAACTACAACTACAATCAATTTAGCTACCGCTTTGGCAAAAAAAGGTAAAAAAATTTTAATAATTGATCTAGATCCTCAAGGCAATGCAACAACCGGTCTAGGGAAATCAAATAATGATGAAGAAAAGAGCGTATATAATATCCTTATAGGGAAAATCTCAGCTGAAAACGCAATTCAAGAAAGCAGTGTGAAAGGCCTTGATCTTATAGGCTCAAATGTAAATCTTTCAGGATTAGAAGTAGAAACGGCTAATGATGCTAATAGGGCTTTTTTGCTTAAAGAAATTTTAAAAAAAGAAAACAATTCTCTTTTTAATGATTATGAAAATATTTTTATCGATTGCCCTCCTTCTTTGAGCTTGCTCACGGTTATGTCATTGGTGTCAGCAGATGAATTATTGATACCTCTTCAAACAGAGTTTTTTGCACTGGAGGGAATTACTCAACTTGTAAAAACAATTGATCGTATAAAAGCTAATCTTAATCCAAAACTTAGTATTAGGGGCATTCTACTTACGATGTTTGATAAAAGGAATAAATTATCTTCCCAGGTAGATAATGAGGCCAGAAAACATTTTAAAGATAAAGTTTATAAAACGGTTATACCAAGGAATGTTAGATTATCCGAGGCTCCCTCGCACGGAGTACCTTGTTTGATTTACGATAAAGGCTGCCCAGGTAGCAAATCTTATATTAGTTTGGCCGAAGAATTTATTAATCAAAACAATCAATTTATGGGGAGCGCAGCATGACTAAAGCCAAGGCAAAAAAAGGCCTAGGGAGAGGTCTTTCAGCCTTGTTTGGAGATCTTAAAGAAGGAGAAAAATCTTTAAATACAAATGAAATAACAAAAATTTCGATAGGTAATTTGGATCGAAATAAACATCAACCGAGAAATATATTTGATCAAGAAAAACTTAATGAACTTTCTTTATCCATAAAAGAAAATGGAATTATACAGCCTATTGCGGTTAGGCCAAATAAGTATGAGCCAGGAAGATACGAAATCGTAGCTGGTGAACGAAGATGGTTAGCCGCTCAAAAGGCAGGACTTCATGAGGTTCCTGTTGTTATTTTAGATGTTGATGATCAAAAAAGTTTAGAAATTGCTATAGTTGAAAACGTTCAAAGGCAGGATTTAAATCCTATAGAAGAAGCCAAGGGTTATCAAAAACTTATAAAAGAATTTGGTTATGATCATGAAAAAATTTCAAAATTTATGTCTAAAAGCAGAAGTCATATAAGCAATACCCTGAGATTATTAACTTTACCTCAAGACATAATTGCTTTGATAGAAGAGGGCTTGTTGACAGCTGGTCAAGCCAGACCTCTTATCGGACTTTCAAATGCCTCAGCAATTGCAGAGGATATTGTTAAGAAAAAAATTAGCACAAGAGATATAGAGACATTAGTTAAGTTAAAAAAAGATATTAAAAAAACAAGTAAAAAAGAAGATCCAAATATAACTTTTATTCAAAATGAAATTGAAAATAAGATTGGTTTGAATATTCAAATTGTAAATAAAAAAAATAATTCTGGAAAAATAATCATTCAATATAAATCTTTAGAACAATTTGAGCTAGTATCAAAGCTTCTTAGAAGCTAGAAGCTGCTTTATTACATAGCCTAACTAGCAAATTTTTAATTAATATATTATTGTAGTTATTAAGTTTCGTTTTTATAAGAATTTCCGTCTCAACCATAATTTTTTTAGCCTCCTCTAATTTTTTTAGATTCCATATTTTGATTTGTTTGTAAAAAATTGGCTTATCTTTCCAAAATATTCTGGGCCTTATATTATCCATGGCCACTTCTATGTTTTTATGTTTTTGAAATTCCTCATTTAATTTTAAAAGTTTTTCAATTCTAAAGTTTAGATTATTTAAGTAAAAATAAGCATCTTCATTTTGCAGCATTATATTTCCTAAATTTTTATTCAGCATTTCTTTATCCGCTGAAAGGCTTGCATCTCTAAGACTATTAAAATCAAGATTATATGCGTTGTTAACCAAAGTAATTAATTTTTCTCTATTTATTTTTTTATCTAAAAATAAACTTTTTATTTTATCTACCTCGCCGCTTAGGACCTGTCTATCAAGTCCGGAATTCCTGATTAGGAGATTGATAATCTCCTGGGTTAATCCAATGTAGTCTGCAAATTTTTTTCTTAGATACTCGGAAAGCGTTCTTTCATTATCTTGGTAACATGGAATTATTGCTATATTTTTTTCTTTTTCGAAATATAATCTTATTGTTGATTTTTTTTCTAAGTTCTGAGCAAAAAGAAATATTTTTAAATCTTTTTTTGGTTTTTCTAATATTGCAGCAATTTTGTTTTTTATTTTGTCGGACACCTCGTTAATAATTATAATTTTGTTTTTAGCAAACAACGATGTGTTGTGCGCATGTTCATTTAGAAGCTTGTCATTTTTTATGATTTCATCTTGATGAAAAGCAATTTTTTCAGAATTTTTATAATGTTTTTTAATTTGATCTTTAATTTCATCTTTCATACCAATGTTTTCTCCATAAAATAAAGCAACAAAATATTCATCCATTAATGATATTTTTTTTTCTAATATAAAACTTTTAATTATCATTTTTTTCCATATGCTAAACTGAGATTAGTTAATATTTGCGTTGCTATTGTTTCTGTTAATTCATTAATAAGTTTCTTTTCACGATTTAAAGTATCTAAGTATAAGTCTGAAGTTTTATAATTGCTATCAAGGGTAAAAATTTTAGATAATATCTTTTTTCGGCTTTCACTTTCAGTAGCGGTCAAATCAAAACTTATTTTTAAATTATATTCGGTTATTTTCCCGGTCGAATTTTTATGTACAATTGACCTGCTTTTTCTAGCGTCGATATCAAGAATTAAATTATTAGATTTATTTTTTGAACTAACTAAATTATTTTTTAATATTTGAGCAAGTCTTTTATTTCCCTGAATATTAAAACTTTTTATACCAAATTTTTTTGAATTTTCATTCAATAAAGACTGATAACCACAGCTTGATAAAAAACTTAAAAATAAAATAAAATAAAAACACAATAAAGTTTTATATAATTTATAACTTGTCATGCAGTAATAAAATTAATTATTTTATTTTTAACAAATATATTTTTTAATATTTTTTTATCTTTTAAATTTTTTTCTACATTTTCTATTTTTTTGGCCTCTGCAAGAACTTCTTTTTCGCTAACATCTTTTTTTGTTGATATTAAACCTCTTTTTTTTCCATTAATCTGTATAACAATTATAATTTCTTCGTCAGTTAAAAAAGATTTATTTACTTTGGGCCATTCTATTTTTCCATAAAAATCTTTGCCTTCTAATTTGGATAAACATTCACATGATAAATGAGGCATAAACGGCATTATTATTTTCATAATTTTTGATTGAGTATTAAGCAAACACTTTTTACCTATATTTTTTAATAAACTTTCTTCTAAAAGATGTGTTATTTCATATATATTGGCTACTGCTACATTGAGGTGAAATTTTTCAATTAAATTTGAAATCTTGGATAAATACTTATTAAATTTTATAAGAAACTTTTTTTCCTCAGGAGCGGATACAGTCTCATCTTTTTTCTCTAAAATTTTTAGATTAAGATTCCATATTCTTTGAACAAATTTATATGATGCCGAGACTCCCTCATTAGACCACTGAATATCTCTATCTGGAGGGCTATCAGAGAGCATAAACCATCTTACAGCATCTGCACCGTAAATTTTAATCATGCTTTCAGGATCAATAATGTTTTTTTTCGATTTGGACATTGCTTCGGACGGTCCAATAATAACTTTTGAATTATCAGTTTTATTACGATATCCATCATCTCTTATTTTCTCAACTTTTTCTGGACTTAACCAATGTCCTTTTTCATTTTTATAAGTTTCATGACAGACCATTCCTTGTGTAAAAAGTCCCTTAAAAGGCTCTTTAATTTTAATTTTGTTATCATTGAGTTTAATCGCTCTCATAAAAAATCTTGAATATAACAAATGTAAAATAGCGTGCTCAACACCTCCAATATATTGATCAACTGGCATCCAGTAGCTAAATGCTTTTTTATCAAAAGGTTTATCCTTTAGCTTGGGCGAACAAAATCTTATGAAATACCAAGAGGAGTCAACAAAAGTGTCTAAAGTGTCAGTTTCCCTAAGTGCATTTTCTCCAGTTTTTTTACACTTTGTTTTTTTCCAAGTAGGATGATTTTCAAGAGGATTGCCTTTAGATTTTAGATCTATATCTTTTGGTAATTTTATAGGTAATTCACTTTTGTCTACGGGAATAACTTTACCATTTTTTAAATAAATCATAGGTATAGGGCATCCCCAATATCTTTGTCTAGAAATTCCCCAATCCTTTAATCTAAAAGATATTTTCTTTTTTCCAATCTTCCTTTTTTGAATTTCTTTTATGACTTTGTCCTTAGCCTCTGAAACAGTTAATTTATTTAAAAATTCTGAATTAATTAAATACCCATCATCAGTATAAGCCTTAGTTATTTTTTCTTCAGAGCCATCTATGGGTTTAACTACTTGTAATATTTCAAGATTATATTTTTTTGCAAAATCAAAATCTCTTTGGTCGTGAGCAGGGCAACCAAAAACAGCTCCCGTTCCATAATCCATTAAAATGAAATTTGCTACATAAATAGGTATTTTTTTATCTTTAATAAAAGGATGTTGAGCTTTGAAATTTGTATCAAAGCCTATTTTTTCCGCATTGGCGATTGCTTCCTCTGTAGTTCCTACTTGTGAACATTTTTTTTTAAATTCTAAGAATTTTGGTTGATTTTCAAAGTCTTTACAGAAAGGATGGTCTGTTGAAATTGCTAAAAAAGTGGCGCCAAATATAGTATCTGGCCTAGTAGTAAAAACTTTCAAGTTTTTCTTTTTTTTTGAAATTTTAAAATCAATTTCGCAACCCAAAGACTTTCCAATCCAATTTTTTTGCATTAATTTTACTTTTTCTGGCCATTCAGTAAGATTTTCTAAATCATTTAATAACTCATTAGAAAATTTTGAAATATTAAAAAACCATTGCGATAATTTTTTTCTTTCAACAATTGCATTTGATCGCCAGCCCCTTCCATTAATCACTTGTTCATTTGCCAAAACAGTTTTATCAACCGGATCCCAGTTAACGTAAGTTTCTTTTCTAATGACTAATCCTTTTTTGAAAAAATCAATAAAAAGTTCTTGTTGGTGTTTATAATATTCTTCATCGCAAGTAGAAATTTCTAAATCCCAATCAATTGACAAACCAAGTAATTGCAGTTGTTGTTTCATTGTTGCAATGTTTTTTTTGGTCCAATCTCTTGGATTTAAATTATTCTCTCTCGCTGCATTTTCTGCTGGCATACCAAACGAATCCCAACCCATTGGATGCAATACATTAAAACCATTCATCATCTTGTATCTAGCAATTACATCTCCAATTGTGTAATTTCTAACGTGACCCATATGAATGTTTCCCGAAGGATAAGGAAACATTTCTAGACAATAAAATTTTTTTTTCTTATTGGTATTTTTAAAGATATTCTTTTTTTTGAGCCAGAAATTTTGCCACTTTTTATCAATTTCTTTTATATTAACTCTATCCATTAAATAATAAAATTTTATTTTTTCTTTTTACTAGCTGCTTCTAGAGTTACGGCTTTAATCATTATTTGTGACCTAATCGTATCTTCAAGTTTAGATGCAATTTTTTGCACAATGCAATTATTAGATTGTGTTTTACAAGTTTTTTTATGAATGATTATTTTTAAACTATCAGGACGAACTTCATTAGATAAAAATCTAATAGTAAATTTAAGGGAATCATTCGCGGTATTTGCATCCGCATACCAATCTGTAATTATCATACCGCCAGCATAATCAACTGTGACCAGAGGCATAAAGTCGATTACATCAAATGTAGCTTGCCACATAGGATTTGACGTACTAAATTGGTATGTTGTTTTTTTACTTCCACCAAAGGTTTTCCCTAGACTTATCCCTCGTCCTTCTTCAAGATTTTTTAATGCCCGTTCTTTTCCTGAAGCGGGTGTTTTTCTTGCATCGCCAGGCTTAGGAAGTTTAAAGCCGCCACAAGAAGATAAAATTAGCAAAACTAAAAATGCTGGTATAATCTTTTTTAAAATATTTGGTAAATTTGACATATTTTTTATTAACGCATAGAGTATAAACAAACAGCAAAAAAGCCTAGAAAATGATATTTACCTGTGGTATTTTTACAACATTTGATAAAAAAAACACTAAAATTACTGAATATTAAGGAAAAAAATTAAGATTTTCATTAATTTCATCCTGTTTATTTAAATAAACAATAATTAAAGGAGATAAACATGACAAACATTAAAAAAATAGGATTATCCGCATTAGCAGGAGCATTGGCTATGACGTCTGCACACGCAGGGTCTCTGTCCGTGACTGGTGCTATGGAAGTATCCTATACAAAAGGTAGTGGTAAACACACTACTGGTAACCCTTTAGGTCAAAACAACGAATTGACCTTCGCGGCTTCGACAGAACTTGATAACGGAGTTACGGTTGCGTACAAGAACACGGCAACTGACACAGCGCTCGCTAATGATTCTGAATTAGTATTCGGAAACATATTGGGCGGAACTCTTGCATTTCAATCAACAGGTTCACCATTAGATGGTATCGACAACAAAATGCCAACCGCGTTCAACGATGCGGAAGGTGCTGTTGGTTCAATAGCAGACGTAAGTGGTGCTAACGGTGATTTTGGTATTCGATATACTTTATCGGATGTACTGGGTTCTGGCATTAAGCTAGATTACAACTACGTTCCTAAACATGGTACAGGTGATGCTACTGGAGACGGCGGACCAGGTGGTGATACTGCGGGTGCTCAGAATAATCAAGACGCTCATGACATTACTCTAACAGGAGCTGTTCCTGGAGTAGAAGGTCTAAGTGTTGGAGCTGGTTATTCTAAAAAGAACTACGATTACAAGGCCGCAGGCACTCCTGTACAAACTCAAGAATCTGGTACTGCATACGCTACGTATGCTTACGGACCTGTAACAGTAGGGTACCAAGTTGGTGCTGTAGGCGACACAGGGTTAGGTGGCAATGCTTATAAGAATACTTACATGGGTATTTCATATGCGATAAGCGATGATTTATCTGTTGCTTATAACAACACCGTATCTAGAAAAACGGCTGGTGCTGTTACTTTCAACTCATTAGAACAAGAATGGGACAACATAAGTCTTGCTTATTCTATGGGCGGTATGACTATAGGCGTTTCTGATTCAGACTGCAGTAACTGTTCTTACACTTCTGGACAAAAGCAATCCGAAACGATAATTAATCTAACAGTGGCGTTTTAACTCGTAAAAAAGTTTAATTTTTATAAAAAGCCGGCAAGTAATTGCCGGCTTTTTTTTTATCACTCGACATAGCAAGCCCAGTAATATTTAAGATTTTTAGTTGGTTGAAATTTTTTTCATTAATACCGCCCAAAGCCACAAAATTGGCTGAGACTTTTCGTGTTAAAAGATTAAATTTTATTGTACCTAACCAGCCCTTTTTATACTTATAATTAGTTTTAAATAATCTTGATAAGAGAATATTTCTACATCCCTGCCTTATTTTTTCGTTAATTTCGCATATATTATGAGCGCTTCCTATAATATCTATTTTTGTATTTGTTTTTTTTAGATGATTAAACGGTCTTTTATTATGAGCGGATATATAAAATTTATTAGTTTTTAATTGGAATAAAAGTTTTACACTATTTCCAATATATAAGCTTATACCTCTCCGAGAACATTCCATTTGAAATTTTTTAAGTTCATTTGAGCTTGAATTTTCAGGTTTTCGTAAGATTAGAATAGCACCTGTATTTCTTACATAATCTAGGTTAACTTCTCCGGGATAATCAATTATAAAATATAAACAATTTTTTTTTACTGCCATGCATGATGAAACTATAAATAAATTGAATTTAATACAAGAGAATATAAAAAAATCTAATCCCAATAGTTTTAAAATGCCTAAAATTATTTGTGTCTCTAAAACTTTTTCAATTGATAAATTAAATCCTCTTATCAAACATGGACACCATCATTTTGGCGAAAATAAAATGCAAGAAGCAATTATAAAATGGTCCAATCTAAAAAAGATAAATGCTAATTTAAAACTTCATATGGTTGGCAGATTACAAACCAACAAGGTAAAAAAAGCTTTGGGCTTATTTGATTTTATTCATTCTCTAGATAGCATGAAACTTGCAGATATATTAAAAAAATATGAACAAGCATTAAATAAAAAATTATCTTATTTTATTCAAATTAATATTGGAAACGAAAATCAAAAATCTGGAATTTTACCCAAAGACGCCAAAAGTTTTGCTCGATATTGTACGGAAGAAATTAATCTTAATGTTATTGGATTAATGGTTATCCCACCCAATGATGATAAAACCGCTGAATATTTTGAAAAAGTTTCAAACTTAAATTCAGATCTTGGATTTAAGGAACTGAGCATGGGTATGTCCGCTGACTATTTGGAGGCAGTTAAATTTAATTCTACTTTTTTAAGGATAGGTTCTGCTATTTTGGGGGAAAGAAGTCCAACTAAATAAATAAATAAGTTTTTTTTGTAATTAAGGGTAAAATTTTAATAAAAGCTCTTTTTGCTATTGCAACACATCCTTTTGTTGGACTAAATTTTTTATTTGCAATATGAAGAAAAATTGCGCTACCTTTATTTTTTATTACTGGTTTCATATTGTAATTTAAAACTAGTATCAAATCATAACTATTTTTTTTTAAATATAGTTTTTCAGCTTTTTTCTCAAATGAAAGTTTGACTAACTGATTATAATACGCTGAATTTGAATTATCACACCATCCCATATTTTTCTGAATTATTTTCCGTTTAATTTTGCACCTAATCCTTCTGATTCTATCTTTTCTGTATAAGAGTAATTTAAATTTGAATTTCCCCCTGGGCGTTTTAAGATCGCCCTCCCGTTTTTTCCTTGCAAGACCCCTTTTACCTATCGAGCATTTTATCTTATAGTCATGAAAGTATAAAAATTTATTTTTTAAATATATATGCATAAGGATCTTTATAATATTAATGTAGCATTTTGTTGTAGTGAAGATTTAATCAAGTCGTTGGAAGAAGTAAAACCTTTTTTGGGCTTTAATTTAAATACGTTAAATATTGAAAATGGAAAAAATTCACTTAACGACAACTACGATGTTCTAGTAATCGGCCCCGAAAGTAGCAAAAGACTCCCTTTAGACGAGGTTACTATTCCTAAAGTTTTGGTTAAAAAACAAAAAGAAAAAAATAATCTAGAAACTGATTTTGATTTAGTAATAAGGCTGCCTATTAATATAGTTGAGTTTAACCGGGCAATTGTTAATTTATCACAAAAACATAAATTTGATCAAAATTCTCTAATTAAAATCAAAAATTACATTCTAGATAAAAACGAAAGGGTCTTAAAACAAAATGATACAAGGCTTAAAGTTACAGAGAAAGAAATTTATTTTATCGAACAGCTGTTAGTTTCAAAAAAACCTTTAAGTAAAAATTTTATTTTAGAAAATATTTGGAAATATTCATCGGAAACAGACACTCATACGGTTGAGACCCATATTTACAGATTAAGACAAAAAATTAAGAATCATTTCAATGATGATAATTTCATAAAATATACGGGAAAAGGTTATTCACTTTGAAAAAAAGAAACGTCTTTGCAAAAGATTTGTTTTCAAAAAAATATCGCAAACGTATCGTTAAACCAAAAAAAGGAAAAGGCAGTTATAACAGAAAGAAAATCAAGAAAGCCTAGCCCCAATTTTTTGAATTATTTTTGAAGCCATTTCAGTTCCTTTATGTAAACTTTTGTCAATCGGTACATTATTTATATACCCATGTAAAAAACCAGCCGCAAACAAATCACCAGCACCTGTCAAATCAACTATTTCCAAATTTTTTCTTGCCTCACATTCATAGATATAATTTCCTTGAATAGCGATGCTGCCTTTATCAGAGCGTGTAATAACCAATAATTTATTTATCTGTTTAGCGAAAGTTATAACTTCCTCCATAGACTTGGCGTTTATTAATTCAATAATTTCTTTTTCGTTTGCAAAAGCGATATCCAATTTATTTTTGACCAAGTCAAAAAAACTTTTTTTATGACGTTCAACACAAAACTTATCCGATAGAGTCATAACTGATTTTTTTGCTAACCTCATAGCCTTATCAAAGGCAGCCTTAGGTTCGCCTTCATCCCAAAGATACCCTTCTAAAAATACCATTTCACTATTTTTTACGGCACTATCGTCAATATCATCTGGAGTTATTTTTCCAGCTATACCCAAAAATGTACACATAGTTCTCTCAGAATCTGGAGTTACTAAAATCAAACAAGTACCAGTTGGAATATTCTCAGATTTTTTTTTATAGCAAAAATTCACATTCTCGGTTGTAAGACTTTCTTCATAACTTTTTCCAAGTTTATCATCATTAATTTTTCCTATAAAAGATACTTTATTTTTTAACTGAGACAAACCAACCATTGAGTTTGCAACAGAGCCTCCAGCAACAGTTTGTTCTATTTTCAAATTTGATAAAAGTTTTTTAAATTCAACCTCGTCCACTAATTTCATTGAACTTTTGGTAAGATTATTTTTAGTTAAGAAATTTTCATCCACCTTGCAAATTACATCTACAATTGCATTTCCAATTCCAAGTACTTTCACTAATTCAATTCCTTATTTTTAAATTTACAATATTTTCTTATAACACATATTTTACAAAGTGGTTTTCTAGCCTTACAAGTATATCTTCCATGAAGCAATATGGTATGACCTGCTTTTTTTAAGTATTTTTTAGGAACTACTTTGTATAAATTTTGTTGAACTTCGTCAGGATTTTTTCCATAGGCTAAACCCGTTCTATTACTAACTCTAAATACATGCGTATCAACTGCAATAGTGGGCAATCCAAATCCTTCATTTAAAACAACACTTGCCGTTTTTCGCCCAACACCAGGAAGAGCAATCAATTTTTCAAAATCTTTTGGAACCTTACTATTGTGACTTTCAATTAACTGTTTGGATAATAAATAAACGCTTTTAGCTTTGTTTCTAAAAAAATTAATTTTTTTTATTAAAACTTCAATTTTTTTTCTGCCAAGTTTTACAAAATGTTTGGGTTTGTTATATTTCTTGTAAAGATTCTTAGTTACATTATTAACATTAACATCAGTACATTGAGCGGAAAGGACAACCGAGACTAAAAGAGTAAACTTATTTTTATATGCAAGATCGCTTTTAGGATTTTTTATTACTTTACTTAAATTTTTAAAAAGAGAATTTATTTCCCCTGATTTCATTTAAAATTTAATACGTTTCTCATTGAGTAAAGGCCAGGTTTTTTACTCATTAACCATTTAGCTGCGGTCAAAGCCCCTTCAGAATAAAGAGCTCTATCAAATGCTTCATGGTCTAAAGTGATAGTTTCTTTTCCAGTTGAAAAGAAAACTTTATGATTTCCTACAATTTCACCTTTTCGAATTGAATTAAAATTGATCTTTTTGCTGTAAGGAAAAGTATTTTTATTTAGATATTTTCTTCCCATTAATTTATAAAAATCTTTCTTTTTCCCCGCTGCGATACCTTTTCCAAGCATCAGAGCTGTTCCTGATGGATGATCTTTTTTATGTTTATGATGTACTTCAAAAACCTTGCTTAAAAAATTATTTCCAAGGGATTTAGAGGCTATTTCAGTTAAATACATTAATAAGTTTATTCCTAAACTCATATTGCCCGCTTTAAGTATGGGTATTTTTTTAGAATATTTTTTTATTAAATTTTCTTCTTTTTTAGAAAAACCAGTTGTGCCAATGACCACTCTTTTCTTCAGTTTAGAAGCAATTTTTAGCACTTCTAATGTGCATTTTGGAATGGTGAAATCTATAATGATATTTGCCTTTTTAAATGCAGATTCTGAATTTAATTGAGGTCTTAAACCAGATATTTTTTTATTAATTATTCTATTTTCTGTAATTGAAACTAATTTGAAATTTTTTGCCCTTTTAGAAGATTTAATAAGTTGTTGCCCCATTTTTCCTAGGCATCCGGTGATTGCTAAATTAATTTTTTTCATTTTCTAGACTTCCAAAAGTTTTTTGTTTTTTCAAAAAATTTTCTGATTAATGGATTTGACTTAGTATCTTCTAAAGTTTTGAATTCTGCAAGCAACTCCTTCTGTCTTTTAGTTAGAGACATTGGCACTTCGGTAACAACTTTAATATACAAATCTCCAAACACATTTCTTCTTAGGATGGGCATACCTTTTCCTCTGAGTCTCAACTGTTTTCCACTTTGGGTTCCAGACGGAATTTTAATTTTTGTTTTTCCACCATCAATTGAAGGTACTTCTACGGTTGCTCCCAGAGCAGCGTCAGCAAAGGAAATTGGCAATTCATAATAAAGATTCTCTTCTGATCTTTTAAAGATGTTGTGAGGCTCAATAGATACAAATAAATACAAATCTCCGTTTGATCCTCCTCTGTCACCAGCCTCACCTTTTCCAGCAAGTCTTATTCTTGTTCCATCGTCAACTCCTTTTGGAATTTTTACTGAAACAGATTCATGAGATTGTGTTCTTCCCACTCCGCTACAGTTATTACATGGATTTGTAATTTTTTCTCCTTCGCCACCACACTCGGGACAAGTTTGTTGTACGGTGAAAAATCCCTGACTCGATCTTACTTGTCCTTGACCGCCACAATAACTACAAGCGGAAGGTTTTGAGCCTGATTTGGCACCACTTCCTGAACAGGTTTTGCATTTTTTATAAGTTGTATAATTTATTTGTTTTTCTGTTCCCGTGAAAGCATCATCAAGATCTATCGAAACGTCATATCTCAGATCATTTCCTCTGTTGCTTGCTCTACCTCTTCTTGACCTTCTAGAGGTTCCAAAACCAAAATCTCCAAAATCTCCAAAAATATCTTCAAAAATATCTGAAAAAGAGGATGAAAAATCAAAGTTGCTAAAACCTTCCTGACCTCCAGCTCCCTGAAAAGCCGCATGTCCGAATCGATCATAGTTTGCTTTTCGCGTATCATCGGATAGCACGTGATAAGCTTCACTTGCCTCTTTAAATTTTTCCTCAGCACTTTTGTCGCCTTTATTTTTATCAGGATGATATTTAAGTGCTGATTTTCTATAAGCTTTTTTGATTTCGTCTTTGCTGGATGATTTATTTATTCCTAAGACTTCATAATAATCTCTCTTTGCCATAAGAAGCTTTGCTCCTATTGATTAGTCTTAGGCTCTTTTTTCTTTGTCTTCTTTTTTTACGTCTTCAAAATCTGCATCAACAACATTATCTTTGTCTTTATTTTCCTTATTATCTTTATTATCTTTGCTGTTATCAGTTTTACCAGCAGTTTTTTGTTGACTCTTATAAACTGCCTCTCCTAATTTCATTGATACCTGAATTAAAGATTGTGTTTTCTTCTTAACTTCTTCAGCATCAGTTCCTTTTAAAGCATTTCTCAAATCTGCAATTGCTGTTTCGATAGATTTTTTTTCAGTTTCAGTAATTTTTGATCCATGCTCTTTAAGATTCTTTTCGGTAGAATGAATCATTGTATCTGCTTGATTTCTTGCATCAACCGTTTCCCTTTTTTTCTTATCGGTCTCTTTGTTGGCCTCTGCATCCTTAACCATCTTTTGAATTTCTTCTTCAGATAATCCTCCAGATGCTTGAATTTGAATTTTTTGCTCTTTTCCTGTTCCTTTATCTTTGGCAGACACACTTACTATACCATTTGCATCAATATCAAATGTTACTTCAATTTGTGGCACTCCTCTAGGAGCCGGAGCAATACCAACAAGTTCAAAATTACCTAAAAGTTTATTGTCTTCTGCCATCTCTCTTTCCCCCTGTAACACTCTAATAGAAACAGCAGGCTGATTATCTTCGGCAGTTGAAAAAACCTGACTTTTTTTAGTTGGTATAGTTGTGTTTTTATCAATTAATTTTGTAGAAACTCTACCAAGCGTTTCTATACCTAACGATAAAGGCGTAACATCAAGAAGCAATACATCTTTTACATCTCCTTGTAATACACCTGCTTGGATTGCTGCTCCCATCGCAACTACCTCATCAGGATTAACGCTTTTATTAGGTTCTTTACCAAAAAAGTTTTTAACTGTTTCAACAATTTTTGGCATTCTTGTCATTCCGCCGACAAGAACCACTTCATTAATTTCAGCAGCTGAAAAGCCAGAATCTTTTAAAGCTATTTTACAAGGTTCAAGTGTTTTTTCTATTAGCTTTTCAACCAAGGCTTCAAGTTTAGCTCTAGTAAATTTTAGATTAATATGTTTTGGTCCTGTTTTATCCGCAGTAACAAACGGAAGATTAATTTCAGTTTGTGTTGCAGAGGACAACTCTATTTTAGCTTTTTCTGCCGCTTCTTTTAATCTTTGTAAAGCTAGTTTATCCGTTTTTAAATTAATACCATTGTCTTTTTTGAATTCTGAAACTAGGTAATCTACTATAATGTCATCGAAATCCTCGCCGCCTAAAAAAGTATCTCCATTTGTAGATTTTACTTCAAAGACACCGTCACCGATTTCTAAAATTGATACGTCAAATGTACCTCCGCCAAGATCATAAACAGCAATTTTTTGTCCACCTTTTTTATCCAAACCATACGCTAATGAAGCTGCAGTTGGTTCATTAATAATTCTTAAAACTTCTAGACCTGCAATTTTACCAGCATCTTTTGTTGCTTGCCTTTGTGCGTCATTAAAATATGCAGGAACTGTTATTACAGCTTTAGTAACTGGTTGACCTAAATATTTTTCAGCGGTTTCTTTCATCTTTTGAAGAATAAAAGCTGATATCTGTGAAGGTGAATATTTTTTACCCTTAGCTTCTATCCACGCATCATTTTTGTCTGATTTAACTATTTTAAAAGGGGCTCTTTCTATATCTTTTTTTACAGATGGATCTTCAAAAGTTCTACCAATCAATCTCTTTGTGGCAAAAATTGTATCTTCAGCATTAGTTACGGCCTGTCTCTTCGCAGGTTGCCCAACTAATTTTTCTTCCTTTTCGAGGAAAGCAACTACGGAAGGAGTTGTTCTTTGCCCTTCGGCGTTTTCAAGAACTTTAGCTTGCTTGCCTTCCATTATTGCTACACAAGAATTTGTTGTACCTAAATCTATTCCTATTACTCTGCTCATAATGACTCTATATGGGTGTTATTTGTGTTTCTACAAGATGAAATTTATGACTTTTTTTCATCTTTTTCCTTATTTTGCTTAATTTTTTGGTCACTTTTTTTTGATACCGATACAAGAGACGGTCTAAGCAATCTTTCACCAAACATATAGCCAGCCTGTATTTCTTGAACAATTGTACCTGGTTCAACTTTATTATCTTCAATTTCCGTCATAGCTTGATGGAAGTTGGGATCAAATTTTTTTTTAAGGGTATTGATTTTCTCGATTTTATTTTTTTTAAAAATTGACAATAAATCTTTTTCAATAATTTCAATATTTTTTAAAAACTTATCTAAATCTTTATTGTTTTTTAACGTTTCGTCATTTTTGATTGAAATATAAGCCCTTTGAAGGTTGTCCAATATTGATAAATTTTCTCTAGCAAAGTTAAAACCGCCAAAATCTATTGCTTCTTTAAGATCTTTTTCAAATCTATTACGCTGATTTTCCAACTCAGCAAGAGATCTAAGAAGTTTATCTTCGGTATTTTTTAGTTTTTCCTCAACAGTAGGTTCTTTTTTTTCTTCCTTTTCTTCTTTTTTTGGAATTTTAGATTCTTCCTTCTTAACCTTATCTTCGTCGTTTAAATTGCTCATATTTTCTATATAGTCATAAAATACTAAATTTCTAGATCCTTATGTATAAAATTGATAAGATTTTAATTGGAACTCACAATAAGGGAAAATTTAAGGAAATAAGCGATCTTCTACCAAAAACAATAAAAAAAATTTCACCAAGTGAATTAAATATGGAAAGTCCAGAGGAAAGTGGAAAAAGTTTTCTTCAAAATTCTGAGATAAAAGCTGATTTTTTTTGCAAAAAATCACACTTAACAACTTTATCTGATGATTCAGGTCTTGAGATAGATTGTTTGGCCGGAAAGCCTGGCATTTTCTCCTCAAGATGGGCAAAAGAATTTGGAAGTTTTAATAATGCAATGTTCGAGATTTTAAAAAAAATAAATAAAGCCAATCAAAATAAGAAACAAAAAAATACCAAAGCAAAATTTGTCTGCAGCCTTACAATACAATGGCCCAATGGAAAAAAAATTTCAGAAATTGGAGAAATAGAAGGAAATATATCACCCCCAAAAGGCAACAATGGATTTGGATATGATCCAATTTTTATACCCCAAGGTTATTTAAAAACATTTGCTGAAATGAATTACAAAGAAAAACTGTTAATAGACCACAGATATATTGCTTATAAAAAACTAGAAAAAAAAATTAAAATTTATTTTCAATAAAACTACCATCTTCTAATTTATAAATTTTAAGTTTTTGAATCACTTTATTATCAGATATTTTAAAATTTCCAATTTTACCTTTAATTTCTTTCTTAAAATTAAAGTCCTTGGCTGAGTTAATTTTTATATTATTTTTCCAAAAATAATATATTAATCCAATTGAATCGTAAGCCAAGATAGTAATTGCATTTGGTTTATATTTGTAAGCCTCAAGAAATCTTTGATTGAAGTTTTTTAAATTTTTTAAATTAATAGAAGGAAAATAAAAATTTTTAATTGATGTTTCTGATAAAATGCTATCATCAAACCATTGATTTGCTGTTATTATTAAAATTTCTTGTTCTGAAACGTCTGTATAGGCCAGTGAAGCAAGTATGCTTTTTAATCCATTATCAAAATCTATGATAATCACGGAATCAAAATTTATTTTTCCAAGCGTATATTTTTGTTTTAATTCATCTAACTCCCTGACATCTCTTATATCTTCTGATTTTTCTAATTTTTTTATTCTATCATTTAAATTTGTTTTTCTCTTTTTGTAATTTGTTAATTTTTCTATCTGTCCAGTTAAAACTTTTGGATCTTTACTATATTTAAAAAGTCTTGAATTACCAAAATTTATCAATTTGATATTTTTTTCTACATATTTTGCAAATTCATTATCAGGATATAAAATCACTGTTTTCTTTTTCTTTTTTTTGTTAATAAATTTTTTTATTGCTAATAACTGAGATTCTAAATTTATACCCACCATTACAATATTATCTTTAATATTTGAGTCCATATTAGACAAAGATAAAAATATTAGATCATCAAAATTTTTCAATTCCTCTTGAAATTGGGAATCAGCAGGTCCAATAATAATTTTAATTCCTTCTTCTTGAAATTCTTTACACGCTTGAATTATTTTTTTTTTATCCGAACCAGAATCTTTTGGATAAATTTTAACTGCATTGTTGCCAATATCATGTAGCGCTAAATTAATAGAGTATAGTATTGTTTCTCCTAAAGTTTTAAATTCCCCAGACAAAGGAGCTAAAACACCCACTTTTAGGATATTTGTACTACTGTTTTGATCCGCTAAAACATAAGTATTAAAAGTAATTAATAAATAAGATAAAATTATCTTAAAAGTATTTTTCATATTTTATGAATAATTTTCTACCAGGTTTATACATTGTTTCGACACCAATAGGTAATTTAGAAGATATTACATTAAGAGCTTTAAATGTATTAAAAAATTCAGATCAGATTCTTTGTGAAGATACCAGAAGGTCTTTAAAATTGTTAAATTATTATGATATAAAAAAAAAGTTAATTTCAAATCACAAATTTAATGAAAAAAAGATACTAGGCCCCATTATTAAATTAATTAAAAGCGGGAAAATGATTTCAATTATTTCAGACGCAGGAACCCCCACTCTATCAGATCCAGGACTAATTCTTGTAAAAGAATGCATCAAAGAAAAAATAAAGATATTTCCTATTCCCGGAGTTTCAGCAATAACAACAGCAATGAGCGTATCTGGTTATGATGAAAAATATTTTTTTTATGGTTTTTTACCGAAAAAAGAGAAAGAAATAGAAAGTAAGATTAAGGAATTAAAAGACTTTAATTTTAATATTGTTTTTTTTATTCCTGCGGTAAGAATTAATTTTTATCTGAATTGTTTTAAAAAAGTCTTTTTTGGCAGAAAAATTTTTATTGGACGAGAAATGACAAAAATTCACGAAACTTTTTATAGGGAAAATTTAGATGATTTTAGAGGGTTTAAAGGTAGTTTGAAAGGCGAACTTACAGTTGTACTGTCAGAAAGGAAAGCTAAAAATTC
>JAGFWA010000069.1 GCA_017640245.1 Pelagibacteraceae bacterium | reverse complement strand
GATGACACGGCGAAGTAAAGCCCTTGACGGTCTTGTTCCCGGGCCGTTTGTCGAGGTAAACGACAAAGATGCAATTAATATTGATGTGAAGGATGGGGATCGTGTGACGGTGACCTCGCGTCGGGGATCAATTGTTCTTCCAGCCAGGGTGGCGGACAGGGTGGATAGGGGGGTTGTCTTTATCCCGTTCCATTTCTGGGAGGCAGCAGCCAACGTGCTTACTAACCCGGCGTCCGATCCGACAGCAGGCATTCCGGAATTCAAGGTTTGCTCAGTACGAATGGAACGGGCACCGGAGCTTAATTGAGGGCACAAAGATGATGAACTCGTAAAAAAACATTATTGGCTATGTTATAGATAACTGTAGTTCAAGAATGTTAAACTTCTCTGGAACAACAGAAAAACACCCCGAAGTGTAAGAGAAATGATGGACAAATCATTAGAATTCCTGAAGTCAATGAGCAAGGAAGAGCTAAACACACTGCGCAGGACCATCGAGAGCATACTTTTCCCTGAGCCAATTCCAGTTTCGATCGATCATGAAGCCAGCGATGTAAGGAAGGGTAAGAGCGCCCAGGAATTTCCTCACTGTGTGCATTGTGGAAGCGACGCCATTCGTGGGCACGGAACCTACAATCATCATCGGAGGTACCTATGCGTAAGCTGCAAGAAGACTTTCACCGATATCACCAAGACCTGCATTGCACACATCCAAAAGCGTGATCAGTTCCGCCAGTATATCGTCTGCATGATTCATGGAATGAGCCTGAGGAAGTCCGCAAAACAAACCGGTGTCTGCCTCAAGACAGCCTTTGATTGGAGACACAAAATCCTGCATGCATTAAAGATGACGCCCCGACAGCAACTGAGAGGGGTGACCGAAGCCGATGAAACCTTCTTTCGCTACTCCGAGAAGGGAAGCCGTAAATTGTCCCGTCCACCTCGTAAACGCGGTGGAGGCAAGGGACCCGGTCTTGACGATGACCTCGTTTGCGTACTCACGGCCAAGGACCGCTCTAGCTGCCCGCCGGTTATCGAAACGGTGGGGAGAGGCCCCATCACCTCCAAGAGAATTCACGAAAAGATGAAAGGAAGCTTCAATCACCAAAACCTACTCCTCTGCACGGATGCCAACAACAGTTACAAAAAGTACTGCAAGGGTCTTTCAGTATTAAAACCGATATTCTTGAAAACGCAGTATTATCAACGTTCTTCTAGAATATCAATTAATTAACCTACGCAGGGTGTCAGTCTGAAACTCCTCTCAACTCCTCTCGGTTCCTTATGAATCGGAAGTTTTGCTACCAATCTGCTACCAAATTCGCAATACATAGATGGATTAAAATCGGAGGTTTGAGAGTTTCACCAGGGGAGCTTCTCTCCCCTATAGTTGAAGAATACTACTTTATGTATCGAAGGGCGGCCCATTGGGTGGGGTGGGGGCTTCCGCAAGTCCATGCATCTGAGTCAGGTTTGAGCCTTAATGCTCGGCAGGATTACTGTGTACCGATGGGTGAGGCTATGGTTGCCCGTCTAATACTCCTCCAGCCACTTGAACACATATTTTTTTTAGATTAGCATTGATTCCTTTTGTAAACCCAGAAAATCGAAAGGGAATTATAGCTTTGGACGCCGACATAAACACAAAGCTGGGGTGGTCACTGATTTAATAAAGGAGCTTAAATGGCTTTACATTTTAACAAGTTAGAGCGGCCCGGTACGGGGCTGCTGGTGATCCGCCAGACATGGCTGGAACCAGTACTGAAGATATTAAGCGGGGGGGGCAATTATGGGTATGGGAGTTTTTTTCATGGTAACTGCCACTTCAGGAGTTAGCAGTCGAATTCCATTTCAGCAGAAACTGATGCAGGCTTTGATTATTCGCTTCGAGGATTTTCTGCTGATGTTTGAAGAAGGCGCAACCTCGAACATGGAAACAGTCAAGATAGTAACATTCGTGTTTCCTTTTCTTATCGCGCTATTCGGAATGATCTTATTGTGCTCAGGCATCAGACGCCTGGTCCAACCTGTGGAGCACCAGTTTGACAGGCGCAAAAAAACGTTTCTGCGAAATGGGGAGATCATCGCCCGTTTCGGCGAAATCACAACTTTTGACACGCAGCGAAAAACATCCAGTTCGGGTGAAGGGGGATCCAGTACCTGGTACCAGCTTTCACTCAAACTGAAATCGGGCAAGTCGGTCAAGCTGATGAAAACCGGATCTGAGGAACGTGCGCGGAAACTTGTGCGGGAGATGAGAGGTTGGATTGGGGACGAACCCGAAACAGCCGGTGAAGAAACGGATCCCGAATCCTCCCCGAAAAGCACTCGGCCGGAGTGGTTCAAATGGCTTACGTGGCCATTTATTGGTTTGTTTATTTTTTTCTGGATAGACGGTTTTTTCGATTTCGACCTTATACCGGAGGACGGGAAGGGCTGGATGTTCGGGGTGATATTCGCGGGGTTCGTCATCATCATT
>JAGFWA010000068.1 GCA_017640245.1 Pelagibacteraceae bacterium | reverse complement strand
TGCTTAGACATGGAGCATCAAGCGACACACCGATTACAGTTGCTCAGAATGTTGGGAGAAAAAATGCTATCTGGGTGGCTTCTAGCATATCAACGCTTGTGAATGATTGTAGACATCACAAAATTACAGGTCCAGCAATATTGATGTTGGGATTACACCCACATATTCAAAGAACATCTCTTATCTCTAAGAAATCACAAAATTCTGAAGACGTTTTTTTGTACAAAGACTTAATTATTAATGAAGTTTTACCACAGTTGTTAATTAAAAATAAAAAATCTGCAATTGCAGCTAAGAAGGTTTTGTAGAATGAGAAAAATTTTAACTGCAAACTATTTACTTAGCGGGAAAGCGATCTATCTGACTTCGGAAAAAAAATGGATTGAAAATTTAGCGAATGCTGCTGTATTTGATAGTCAAGAAGATGCTGATAATGCTCTAACATTTGCAGAAACACAAATAAACAAACTACAAAGTGCATATTTAATTGATGTGGTACTGACATCAGACGGCACACCAATGCCCATATCCAATCAAGAGTTGATCCGTGCAGCTGGTCCCACAAACTACTTTCATGGTAAGCAAACAGAAAAGAACTGACATAATATATAATGTACTCATATAACGATTTTGATAAAAATTTTGTGCGTCAGCGTGTGCATGAATTTAGAGGCCAAGTACAACGGAGAATCGATGGTGTTTTGACAGAAGAAGAATTCAAACCACTTCGTCTTCAAAATGGTATATATATGCAACTCCATAGTTATCTGCTAAGGGTTGCAATCCCATATGGCACTTTAAACAGCAAACAGATGCGTCGACTAGCATTAATCGCTGAGATATATGACAAAGGATATGGCCATTTCACAACTCGCCAAAATATTCAATATAATTGGATAAAACTATCCGATGTAGCTGATCTGTTGGCTGATTTAGCTGAAGTTGATATGCATGCTATACAGACATCTGGTAATTGTATTCGCAATATAACATCAGATCACTTTGCTGGTGCAGCATCAGATGAAATTGAGGATCCGAGACCTACTGCCGAATTGCTACGCCAATGGTCAACTGGACATCCGGAATATGCATTTCTACCACGTAAGTTTAAAATAGCTGTTTCTGGCTCACCACACGACAGGGCCGCCATTGCATTTCATGATATTGGTCTTTGCACCGTGAGAAATAATGATGGAGAAATAGGATACAAGATTTATATTGGAGGTGGACTGGGTAGAACACCGCGTATTGGTCGCGTGTTATCAGAATTCATACCAAAAATACAATTGTTAAAGTATATGGATTCCATTATGCACGTTTATAATCGTCTTGGTCGACGTGATAATATTTACAAAGCTAAATTAAAAATTCTAGTTGATGAACTTGGTCTTAAAGAGGCTAGACGTCAAATTTATGAACACTATGATTCCATCAAAAATGGATCTCAACTAGCTTCGGCAGAGATTATTAAATTTATCTTTGATCAATTTTCTCCACCTGATTTTTCTACTGCAAAAAAACATGATTTAGAAAAGGATTTTATACATTCTTTATCACTAAAGAATTGGGCGGAAACAAATCTTACGTCTCATCGTGATCCAAATCATGTAATAGTGTCTGTTTCTTTGAAAAAACCAGGTGCTACACCCGGTGATGCATCTGCTAATCAAATGAGAGTTTTGGCAGATTTAGCTGAACAATATGCTTATGACGAACTGCGTGTCAGTCATGAGCAAAATATTGTCTTACCCCACGTACCTAAACAACATGTTACAAAGATTTACAATAAGTTAAATGAAGCAGATCTGGCAACATCAAATATTGGAATGGTGTCCGATATTATTTCTTGTCCTGGAATGGATTACTGCACGCTTGCAACGGCGAGGTCAATTCCCATTGCAAAACAAATTGCTACCCGCTTTTGTGAGTTGAAAACTGAACGTGATATCGGTCCATTGAAAATAAAAATATCAGGCTGCATAAATGCTTGTGGACATCATCACGTTGGCCATATAGGTATTTTGGGGCTAGATAGAGGGGGTGTCGAAAACTATCAAATTACACTTGGCGGTGATGGAACAGAAGATGCTCACATTGGCGAGCGAACTGGACCGGGCTTTCCCGCAGACAAGTTAATTGGGGCCATCGAAGCAATTATTAACGTCTATTTAGGTGGTAGAAAAAACCGAAATGAAACATTTCTAGATTTTTATCGTCGTGTTGGTTTAAGTCCATTTAAGTTAGCTATTTATGGCTTGCCAGCCACTGCTTATTTTTAATTATTAAAATGCACGCTATGTCAGAATGGGTAATCATTACAAATAAAGGCTTTGGTAGCGATGATTGGATAGGCCGATCCGTTATTGAACCGGCAGACGTTTTATCAGGTAAAGTTGGAGAGGAACAATTAAAAAAAGCTCAGTTGAAGTTAGGAAACGATTTTCAGGTTGAAACACTAAAGTCGTTTCTTCCCTATCTCAGTGCAATTTCAATAGATTTTCCTTCCGAAAAAGAT
>JAGFWA010000067.1 GCA_017640245.1 Pelagibacteraceae bacterium | reverse complement strand
TAATTAAATTTTTAAATCTTACACATTTAGAAAAAGAATTAGCAGGGAATTTGTCTGGTGGGCAAAAAAAATTATTAGAACTTGGTAGAACCATGATGGTTGATGCAAAAATAGTTTTATTAGATGAAGTTGGAGCGGGGGTTAATAGAACATTATTAAAAGATATTGGAAGTGCAATTTTAAGATTGAATAAAGAAAAAGGTTATACTTTTTGTATGATCGAACATGATATGGATTTTATTAGCCGTTTGTGTGATCCAGTCGTTGTATTGGCAGAAGGATCAGTTTTGTTTCAAGGTACATCAGATGAAGTGAAAAATAATGAACAGGTAATCGAAAGTTATCTTGGTAGAGGTTCAAAAACTAGAAACGGAGTTGAGTAAATGCCTTTTTTTATTGGTGAAAAAATGACAGGCGGCTATGGAGGTCCTGACATAATCACTTCTTGTACAGTAAGTGTTAATAGAGGTGAGATAGTTGCTATTCTTGGACCAAACGGCGCTGGAAAATCTACAGTGATGAAAGCAATGCTGGGTTTATTAAATCTTAAATTAGGCAAAGTTATTATCGATGGAAAAGATATTTCTAAACTAACACCTCAGGATAGAGTTAAAGAGGGCATTGCATTTGTTCCACAAACTAGGAATGTTTTTACAGGATTGAGTGTACAAGAAAATTTAGAAATGGGAGCCTATTTGAGAGAGGAAAGTTTTGAAGAAATTATAGAAGAAATTTATGATCTATTTCCAATCTTAAAAGAAAAAAAATCTCAATTGGTAGGAGAATTGTCAGGAGGCCAAAGGCAACAAGTAGCTTTAGGAAGAGCTTTGATGATCAAACCATCTGTTTTAATGCTTGATGAGCCAACGGCTGGAGTTTCTCCAATAATAATGGATGAATTGTTCGATCATATATTAAAAGTAAAAAAAACAAATGTTGCAATCATAATGGTTGAGCAAAATGCAAAACAGGCTCTTAGTATTGCTGATAGAGGTTACGTTTTAGTTACTGGAGAAAATAAATTTTCTGGAACAGGTAAAGAATTATTAAACGATCCTGAGGTAAGAAGATCGTTTTTAGGCGGTTAATATGGATTTTATAAATGCAATAGTTTTGCTGTTAAATTATATATTTGTGCCAGCATTGTCATACGGCTCCCAACTAGCATTAGGAGCAATTTTTGTTTCATTAATTTATGGAATTTTGAGGTTCGCTTATTTTTCTGCTGGTGACCTAATGTCATTTGGTACCATGTTTACAATTTTATTTACTTGGTATTTTCAATCTATTGGAATTAGTTTAGGTGTACTTCCCACAGCATTATTAGCCATTCCTTTTGCAGTAATTATTTCAATTTTATTTACACTTGGTATGGATAAAGTTGTTTTTAGCTATTATCGAATAAAAAAAAGCCCACCCGTTATGCTTGCGATGGTGAGTATTGGGGTGATGTTCGTTACACAGGCAATTGTGAGAATAATTATAGGACCTTTTGATAGAAGATTTTTTGATGGTGAGAGATTTATATTAAAAGCAAACGAATTTAAGGAAATGACAGGCTTAAACGAAGGGCTGTCTATTAAATCAACTCAGGCATTAACTTTATTCGTTACAATTGTTGTCGTTTCAATTTTATTTTGGTTTTTAAATAAAACTAAAACTGGGAAAAGCATGAGAGCTTATTCAGATAATGAGGATTTAGCTTTATTGTCTGGTATTGACCCAAAAAAGGTTGTTATGATTACATGGGTCATAGCTGCAGTATTAGCAACAATTGGTGGAGCTTTATATGGTTTAGATAAAAGTTTTAAACCATTTACTTATTTTAATAATATGCTTCCAATCTTTGCAGCAGCAATTGTTGGAGGTATCGGAAATCCTTTTGGAGCTTTTTTGGGCGGATATGTTATTGCATTTTCAGAAATACTTTTAACATACGCCTACAGAAAATTTTTTGTTTATATTCTACCAGAAAGTATGGAACCCAATAGCTTGATACAGCTATTATCAACCGATTATAAATTTGCAGTTTCATTTTCAATTTTAGTTATTGTTTTATTATTTAGACCTTCGGGAATTTTCAAAGGAAAAGTAATATGAAACAGCACAAGGATGTAATTGTAGCTTATGCAATAATGTTGGGACTCATAATTTTGGTAGGTGTTTTGCAGTCTTGGAGCATAGCATTATCAATTTTATGTTTTTGTTTAATATCAGCGGTAATGACGATGGGGGCAAATATTCAATGGGGATATGCAGGATTAATAAATTTTGGAATCATGGGTTATACGGCGCTAGGAGGTCTTGCAGCAGTTTTAGTTTCTGTTCCTCCCGTAAAAGAAGCATGGCAGGTTGGTGGTTTGAATATGATTTTGTGTGTATTTGTAATTGTCGCAATCGTATTTAGTATCCGTTTTATTCTTAAAAAATTCAAAAAAACAAAGAAAAGAAACTATGGAATTGCTGCTGTTATAATAACAGGGTTAATTCTTTTGAGATTAATATCAGGTCCTGCAATTGAATCAATCGAAGCTGTAAGCCCAGCAACTACGGGAT
>JAGFWA010000066.1 GCA_017640245.1 Pelagibacteraceae bacterium | reverse complement strand
AAAGGTGGTCATGATTGGGCGGCTAGAATCATGGTGGGACATGGCAAAAAATTTGGTTCTAAATTGCTGAGTTTGTCCCATTCATCATTTTTGGAAGAAGGGTTTCTACAACAAAGTCCGTGGACTAAAGGCAGTCGGGATTATGTTGTCTCAAACGATAAGAGTGGCGAATGGCATACACGTAAAATTAATGTAAAAGAATTGCTCGAAAAAACCCATGGAATTTCATTTACGAATTTTTTAGCCGTATTTAGCGACTCCAACAACTCCAAACAAAAAATTATCGCATATTACAGAAATATTTATTTTAGCGATCGTTAGAACCATGAAAAATAAGCCACACAATTGCCATAAAAAATCTTAGTGAAGAGGATTTAAAAATCTTTTAAAATTTTTTATTCAACCTCCAAACGAAAACTGGACGCATAAAAAAAACTCCATGCTAAAAGTTGCCATCATTTTAACATTCGTTGGTCACACGGCGTAATTAAATTATTAAATATGAGAATTATATTTTTACTAAGTTGTCTTTTATTATTAGCTAATTGTGCACAAAACAGTGTTATGAAATTTGGAAAAAAATGTACTCTTGCTGATGCAGGTGGAGCTTATGAAAAAAGTTTTATTTGGCTAGTAGATAGAGATAACAAAACTTTTAATCAAAAGATTAATAAAGAAAACTGTAAGAAAAACATTTAATTACAGTTTAAAACTAAAAATTTATGAGTAATGTACCTATCATCATAGGCGTGGTAACCCTTATTATCTCAATTTCAGTAGTTTCCTCACTAATTATACTCTTTAAGCCAAAACAAGATAAAAAATCCGAAGATTGTGATAAATAATGATTCTTAATGTTAAGATTTTTCATCTTATTTATAGTCTTTTTTAACACTCAAAATTTAACTGCCGCAGATAAACCATATCACCACCTATCGGATGGAACCTTCAGAAATCCAGAAGGATCTCCTAAAATAGATCCTAACGTTAAATGGTCGTATAAAGTTTTTAATGCCGAGAAAAAAAAAATAAAAATTAATTTTCCAGAAGATCACGTTATCCCTAGTGAAGAGGTATTAAAAAATTTAGAAAAACATAAAAATGATGATTACGTTGCGTTTATAGGTCATGTAACATTTCTAATTAAATTAGGCAGTACAACAATTATTACTGATCCTGTTTTTTCTAAAAATACTGGACCATGGTTTTTCGGTCCCAAAAGGTATGTGGATCCTGCTATAAAACTAAACGATATTCCAAAGATTGATTTGCTACTCGGAACCCATGACCACTACGACTCTACGGATATGTCTACTATTAGAAATTTCCCTTACAAAAAAGCTAAGGTAATTGTTCCTTTAAGAATGTCTAAATATTTTAGACTTTTTAATGATGTAAATGAATTAGATTGGTACGAAGAAATTGTAATTAATAAAAATTTAAAAATAACCTTATTGCCGGCCGTACACTGGGGAAAGAGGACTTTTTGGGACACAAACAAAAAGCTTTGGGGAAGTTTTTTAATTGAGTACAAAGATAAAAAAATTTTCTTTGCATGTGATACTGGTATTGGAAATATATATAAAGATCTTGGTAAAAAATATGGGCCTATTGATTTAACTTTTATTAACATTGGTGCTTATAATTTCTATCCAATGATGCCAATGAAAGATAAATCTGTTTATCACGCCAATCCTGAAGAGGCTTTGAAGATTGCAAAAAATTTAAAAAGTAAAAAAGTAATAGGCATGCATTGGGGAACGGTTGTGCTCAGCCTTGAGCCTATTATGGAGCCGCCAGTTAGATTTAAAAATGGTGCAGAAAAATATGGATTTAAAAAAGATGATGCTATTATATTTAAAATTGGTGAAGTTCAAAAATTAGAAGGCCTTATTAACTAGCTTTTTTACTTCTTTCTCTTATTCCCTCTAAATATCTAACCATTGAATCAGCAAGATCATCTCCGAATTTGAAGATTTGACTCCTGTTATATTCTCTTGTTTCGTGTTTTTCAGGATTTGTTTTATCTTCCACAATAATTAAATTTTTACTAACGTCTTGATCTTTGACATAAATTAACATTAAAAAATTTTCATTTTGTTCTTGATCTTCTCGAATAATAATTTCACTTTGCTCATAAACAAGATTAATTACTCTAAGTAGATCTGCATTTCGAGGTAAGTATCGTTTATTAATTTGATAAATTAAAGAAGTTGCGCTTCGAACAAAACTTTCTAAACTAGTTTCGATCAGTTCTCTTCTTTGAATATATTCTTTTTCTTTTTGTCTTATCTCTTCAACAGTAGCTTGATCGGAAAGTGTAACACCTAATTCCTCAACACGTTTTCTTAAACGTTCATTTCGAAGTGCTTTGTATTTTTCTTTTACTTGGTCAATTCTTTGCTGAAATGCTTTAAAATCTTCTTTTTCTATATTGAGTGTATATTTTTCAATGGCCTGGATTTCGGACAATTCTCGTTTTCTAAATTTCTCTAAGGTTTTTTCTAGACGTACTTCTTCAAGAAATTTTTCTTGTTTGATTTTTTCTTTTTCTCTAATAAGCTTTTG
>JAGFWA010000065.1 GCA_017640245.1 Pelagibacteraceae bacterium | reverse complement strand
GCATTCTTTAATAAAAATGCAGCATCTTCTGCATTTCCGCTTTTAACTGGCTTCTGATCTTTCTTTTTTTTATTTTGATCGCCTGATGTTTTGCCGCCAAACCCACCAAGTATAACGCTGAAAAAAGATCTGTTCATACCTTTGCACATTATATAAGAAAGAATAGCTCCAGAAGAACCAACCAATGCTCCTGTGATAATCAATGCAGTATTTTCTAAAGTGAAACCAATGCCAGCCGCTGCCCATCCTGAATAAGAATTCAACATTGAAATGACCACAGGCATATCAGCTCCGCCTATTGGAATGATAATTAAAAAACCTATCAAAAATGAAATGCCAATAAGTGTCCAAAAATTAATGCCGCTTTGATTGAAAACTAAATAACAAATTAAAGAAATAATACCTAATCCAAGAACTGCATTTAAAAGGTGTTGGCCACGAAAAATAATCGGAGAACCTGTCATAATTCCTTGAAGTTTAAGAAAGGCAATTATTGATCCAGAAAAAGTTATTGCTCCAATAGAAACGCCTAGAGCCATTTCAATTATACTTGAGGTTTGAATGTTTTGAAATTCACCAAGATTAAAAGCTTCTGGACTATAATATGCTGATACCCCAACCAAAACTGCCGCTAAACCTACTAGACTGTGGAATCCAGCAACGAGTTGTGGCATTGCGGTCATTGGGATTTTAAATGCAATAATTGCACCAATGGTCCCTCCAATTAATAAAGCTCCAAATACAAAAGTTAAATTTTCTACAAAAATTTCCAACGAAAAAAGTGTTGTTCCAATAGCCAAAATCATACCTAGAATACCAAAAAAATTTCCCCTTCTTGAGGTTTCAGGAGAAGAGAGTCCTCTTAGTGCTAGAATAAACAAAACGCCTGTTAGAAGGTATAATGATGAAGCTAAATTTGCCGACATTATTTACTTATTTTTCTTTTTTTTATACATTTGAAGCATTCTCTGAGTAACAAGAAAGCCTCCAAAAATATTTATGGCTGCCAAAAGTATTGCTAAAAAACCCAAATAATTTGAAAAAGTATTTTGATTATCTGGATTTTCGACAAGTGCTGCTATCAAAGCTCCAACAATTATTACTGATGAAATTGCATTGGTCACTGACATTAAAGGCGTGTGCAAAGATGGTGTCACACTCCAAACAACATAATACCCAATAAAAATTGATAAAATAAATATACTAAATCTAAAAATAAACGGATCAATTTCCATATTAAATATCTTTATTTATTAATGTTTCTTTTATTATTTCATCTTCCATATTAAGAAAAAATCCCTTTTTTTCTTTGCTATATAAGTTTCTTATAAAATTAAAAATATTTTTTGCATATAAATTTGATGCAGTAAAAGGAAGTTTGTTCATAACATTTTGAATACCAATAATTTTTACTCCGTTTTGAACAACAATTTTATCTAATTGTGAATATGCTGAATTTCCACCTTGTGTGACAGCTAAGTCAAAAATTATTGACCCAGGTTTCATGTTTTTAATCATTTTTTCATTAATAATTTTTGGTGCAGGTTTTCCAGGAATTAAGGCTGTGCATATAATGATGTCGTTTTTTGCAACTGCATTTTCCAACATAGCTGTCTGTTTTCTTTTAAACTCTTCTCCGGCCTCCTTAGCGTAACCACCTTTTGTTTCTAAATTTTCAGAACTTTCTACATTTAAAAATTTTCCACCTAAACTTTCTACTTGTTCTTTAGAGGACGCTCTAACATCCGTTGCCGAAACTATCGCTCCCAATCTTTTAGCTGTTGCAATCGCCTGAAGGCCTGCAACTCCAGCGCCAATAACTAATATTCTAGCGGCAGGAACTGTGCCTGCAGCCGTCATCATCATAGGAACCGCTTTTTCATATTCATAAATTGATTCAATAACTGCCCTATAGCCAGCAAGATTTGCTTGGGAAGATAATACATCCATCGATTGAGCTCTAGTAATTCTGGGTAATAAGTTAAGTGAAAAAGCATTAATTTTTTTTTTAGAAAAAATTTTTACAATATCCTTGTCTTGAACAGGATCATAACTTCCAATTATTATTTTAGAATTTTCTTTTATAGAACTAACTTCCTCTAAACTTGGACAATTCACTTTACAAAGTAAATCTGATTTTGATAATACTTCACTTGAAGTAGTTAAAATTTTTACACCAACATTTTTATAACTTTCATTAGAATAACCTAAATGAACCCCGTAGTCCTCCTGTAAAGAAATATTTAAACCTAAATTAATTATATTTTTAGACGTCTCGGGCGTTATTGATATTCTCTTCTCTTTTGAATTTTCTTTTGTAGATCCTACAATCATTAATAAACTTTAGCCTTGTCGAGCTTTAAATCTAGGCTTTTTTTTATTAATAACATAAACCTTGCCTCTTCTTTTAACCAACTTAGAGTCGATGTCTCTTTTTTTTAGCGATTTTAATGAACTTGCGATTTTCATATTAAATTTACAAGCCTGGCAACGTCCTACTCTCCCATACCTTAAGATAAAGTACCATCGGCGCTGAAGGGCTTGACTTCCGAGTTCGGAATGGGATCGGGTATAACCCCTTCGCAATAATCACCAGGCAAAACTTTATATTATTTTTTTCTTTTGTTGTAAACAGCATTTAATAATATTTATTTAATAGATTTGGTGGGCGTGATAAGAATCGAACTTATGGCCTCTACGATGTCAACGTAGCGTTCTACCATTGAACTACACGCCCAATCATAAATTGTTTTTTTAAATAATTATTTGATATAACATATAATTTTCATGCAAAAAATACTTATTGTATCCCCCAAAGCTATATCGTCACAAAGTTTTGATGGAGCGCAGAAAAGAATTTTTGATATA
>JAGFWA010000064.1 GCA_017640245.1 Pelagibacteraceae bacterium | reverse complement strand
CTGCTTTAGTACATTCACTTATTGCTGTAGAAAAAAGAAAATCACTTCAATCATGGGTTTTGCTTTTATCAATACTTGCTTTTCTTTTAAGTGTAATTGGAACGTTTCTTGTAAGATCTGGAATTCTTACAAGTGTTCATACATTTGCTCTTGATCCTGCTAGAGGGATATACATTCTTGTGTTTATTGCTTTGCTGGGAGGATACTCATTAATCCTCTTTGGCATAAAATCAAAAAATTTTTTAAGCAAACATTATTTTTCTTTCTTTAGTAGAGAGGGCTCAATATTGGTAAATAATGTTCTTATGATAACAGTGTGTGCCTCTGTATTTTTAGGAACAATCTACCCTTTGCTGGTAGAAGTTTTTTCTAATAACAAAATTTCTGTTGGCGAACCTTATTTCAATTCAACAACAATTCCTATAATGATACCGGCTATTCTAGTCATGGGAATAGGACCAATATTGTCATGGAATAAGTCGGATGCAACAAAAATTTTTGGAAAATCTTTTCCTAGCATTCTTCTTACCACTGTAATTTCTATTATATTTTTTTGGATATATCGACCTTACAATACGCTTGGTTTGGTTGGAATTATTCTAGCATTTTGGATTATGTCAAATATTTTATTAACGTTAGTTCCACAATTAATTTTAAAAAATAAAAAATTTATTCAAGATAATATACCAAAATATTCAAACGGAATGATCATTGCTCATCTAGGTATTGCTTTATTAATTTTGGGAATAACAGGGTCAAGCATATGGCAAAAAGAAAAAATAATACGCATGAAGGTAAACGATAAAACCGAAATTCATAATTACAATATCGTCTTTAAAGAAATAAATAAGATTGCAGGTCCAAACTATCTTGCTCTACAAGGAAATTTTTGGATTTATAACAAAAAGAAAAACATTATTGCTGAATTAAAACCAGAAAATCGATTTTATCCTGTTGCCAATAATAGCACCACAGAAGCTTCCATACACACCAATTTACTTAGAGACCTGTATATCGTATTAGGAGAGGGAGACATAAATAAAGGCTGGGTTGTTAGAATTTACTACAATCCTCTTGTAATTTGGATATGGATTGGTGCATTTATGATTTTTTTGGGAGGCTTATTCTCAATTAAAAGTAATTTAAAATTTATAAAACGTTTAACGTTATGAAAAAACAATTATTAATTTTTCCATCTATTGTATTTTTCTTTATATTGTTAGTTTTCTTTTATCTCTTGATAATTGATCGTGATCCGACAGAACTTCCTTCAGTATTAATTGAAAAGAAGGTACCAAGATTTGAAGCAGAATCATTATTGGATGATAAAAAATTTATATCTACGGAAGAATTTGGTAACAAAACTGTAATAGTCAATTTTTTTGCAACATGGTGTAAACCTTGTCGTGAAGAGCACCCCTACATTAAACGTTTGTCAAATACAAAGGGAATAAAAATTATAGGAATAAACTATAAAGATAATCCTCAGCGAACAATCAAGTGGCTTAAAGAATTGGGCAATCCATATTCTAACATTGCTATCGATTCAAATGGTCAGATAGGAATAGATTGGGGTGTGTACGGACTTCCCGAAACTTTTATTGTGAACGCAGAGGGTATAATTAAATATCGACACGTCGGACCTATTACAAAAAAAGTATATAATAATTTTTATTCAAAAGTTATAGCGAACAGAGAATAATGATAAAAACTTTCTCATTATCAGTTTTAATTATTGTTATCACGATACTTTTTTCTAAAACAAATATTTACTCTGTCGAACCAGAAGAATTTTTACAAAATCCAAAGCAGGAATTAAAAGCTCGAAATATTTCAAAAAATGTAAGATGTTTAGTTTGTCAAAATCAATCGATAGATGAATCGGCAGCTCCTCTCGCCAAAGATTTGCGTATTCTTATTAGAAAAAAAGTAAAAGAAGGACATACGGAAAATGAAATTTATAAATTTTTAACAGACAGATATGGTGATTTTATTCTTCTTAAGCCTCCACTCAAAAGAACCACCTTTATGCTTTGGTTCTTACCCTTTGTTTTCTTAGCGATTGGAATTTTTATTCTTTCTTGGCACCACAAAAAATCAAAGAAAAAATTACCCCATATTTAATTTTTTTATTTTTCGTTTCTTTTTCTATCTATTTTAAATTTAATTATTTCTGTTTTATATTTCATTAAAAAGATTACTAAAGAATAGATGATCATTCCCACCAACATAATGATTAGAGGAACAAGCATTGTATAATGAATTGTTGGCGCAGAAGTTAGAGTTATACTTGATGGTTGATGAAGAGTATTCCACCAGTCAACAGAATATTTGATGACCGGTAAGTTAAGAGAACCTATAATAGCAACTATGGAAGCAGTTTTATTTGCTTTTTCATAATTTTCTATAAATTTCCAAACAGCTATATACGCAAGATAAAAAATTAATAATATTAACATTGAAGTTAGTCGTGCATCCCAAACCCAAAAAATTCCCCAAGTAGGTTTGCCCCAAAGAGAACCTGTTACAATTGAAATTAAACAGAATACCGAACCTACCGGCGCTATACTTTTTGCCATTAATGGAAAAATTTTAACTTTAAAAATTAAGGTAGCAATTGATGCTATTCCAATAAATCCAAAACAACCAATGGCAATAAAAGACGAAGGAACATGCACATACATAATTCTTACCGAATTTCCTTGTACAGCATCAGGCGGCGAAGTAATTAGCGCATTGATCAATCCCACAATAATAACAGAGATCATTATTACTATTAAAACGGTAAAAAGATTTTTATTTAATGAAAGAATTTTGTTTGGAAAGAAATTTTTGAGCATTAAAATATATTACAGTTAAAATAATGTAATTAAAACATAGTATTTTACTTTTTAGTTTT
>JAGFWA010000063.1 GCA_017640245.1 Pelagibacteraceae bacterium | reverse complement strand
TATTAAGTAATAAGGAGGAAATCAGAAGAGCAGAAAATATGGGAGTTAAAGACATTAATAAAAAGTACGAGATTAAAGACATGATAAAAGGAGATGTTATTTTCTGTGCAACAGGTGTAACAGACGGAGATATATTAAAAGGCATTCTTGATAAGAAGGATAGTTTTCAAGCCTCATCTTTTGTTTTACATAAAAGTCAAAAAATATCTAAAAAGATTACCAATATAATAAAAAAATGAATGATAATTCAGTTTTGGGAAAAAATTGGATATCCAAAAGATATAATGAAGATCAAGTTAATTTTTTAAAAGAGAATTTTGATTTAAGTGAAATTGTATCAAAGCTGATAGCTATTCGAAATATTAACATTGAAGAAGTAAAGTTATTTTTAAATCCAAAAATTAAAAATTTTTTACCAAATCCATTTATATTAAAAGATATGGAAAAGGCAGCCGATAGAACGGTCAAGGCAATTAAAAATAATGAAAAAATTGGAATATTTGGTGATTACGATGTAGACGGAGCTACATCAACAGCTATTTTAGGAAATTATTTTAATCAAATCGATAGAAAAACAGAAATTTACATACCTGACAGAAAAAGCGAAGGATATGGGCCAAACCAACAAGGTTTCGAAAAACTAATATCAAATGGATCAAAATTAATTTTTACCGTAGATTGTGGAACTTTATCATTTGATACAATTAATTTTTCTCAAAGTAAAAACACAGACGTATTAGTTTTAGACCATCATCAATCTGATTTAAAATTACCCAATGCTTTTTCAATTGTTAATCCTAATAGATTTGATGATAAATCAAATTTAAATTATTTATGTGCTGCCGGTGTTTGTTTTATGTTCTTGGTAGCTTTGAATAAAAAGTTAAGAGAGATTGATTGGTTTAAAAAAAACAATATAGACGAACCAAATTTGATGAATTATCTTGATTTGGTTTCGTTAGGAACGGTTTGTGATGTAGTTCCCCTTATTGGATTAAATCGAGCTATAGTTGGTCAAGGCCTAGAAGTTTTAAAAAATAAATTAAATCTTGGATTAAAAACTCTTAAAAATGTTTGTGGAATTGAAAGCAATATCACAACTTATCATCTGGGCTATGTTATTGGACCTAGAATAAATGCAGGCGGAAGAATAGGAAAATGCTCTCATGGAGCCAATTTATTATTAAGCAAAGATTCAAAAGAAACTTTTAAAATTGCAACTGAATTAGAATCTTTCAACGAAGAAAGAAGATTAATTGAGTCAAATATGTTGAAAAAAATTAAAAATACAATTTCTATAAATTCTGATGATCCAGTGATTGTTTTATCCGGTCATAATTGGCATGAAGGAATTATTGGTATTATTGCCTCAAGATTGAAGGAAAAATATAACAAACCTACCGTTATAATTTCTGTTGAAAAGGGACTGGGCAGAGCTTCCGCAAGATCTGTTTCGGGGTTTGATATAGGAACGGTTATTATTAATGCTGTTCAAAATAAAATTCTTAAAAGGGGAGGTGGCCATAAAATGGCAGGAGGGTTTACTATAGACGAAAATAAAATTGAAGAATTTAAAGATTTTTTAAAGAAAAAATTCTTAAAAATTGAAAAAAATTTAAATAAAAAAAATATTTTACTTTTTGATGCAAAAATTTCTCCTTCTGCACTAAATGAAAGTTTTTTTTCAGAAATAAATTCTTTGTCACCATTTGGTTCTGCTAATCCAGAGCCAAAATTTGTTGTTGAAAATTTAGAATTATTAAAATCCTCAGTTGTGGCAGATAAACACATTAGATCTTTGTTAAGCGCCCCAGATGGTTCTGCCGTTAAAAGTATAGCATTTAATGCTATAAAGACTGATCTAGAAACTTATTTATTATCAAAAAATAGAAAAAAATTTAATATTTTAGGTAAATTAAGCCTCAATGAATGGAAAGGAGAAAAAAAAGTAGAGTTTATTATCGACGATATTTCTGTTAATAAGACTATCGCCAATACGGTCCCATCGTCTAACGGTTAGGACAGATGGTTTTCAATCATCCAATCGGGGTTCGATTCCCCGTGGGACCGCCAACAATATAATTAAAAACAGAATGGATTATTGGGTATACATGTTGAAATCAATAGAAAAAAAACCTGTTACTTATGTTGGTCATACAAAAGACTTAAAAAACAGGTTAAAGTTACATAATGCTGGAAAAGGAGCAAAATTTACCCGCGGTAGAAAATGGACATTAATATATAAAGAAAAATTTAAATCAAAAAAAATGGCTATTTCTAGAGAATATTTCATAAAAAATAATAAAAAAATTAGAAAGAAAATTAAAGAAAGAAGAATCTATGAATAAAAAAATTGGAGTATTACTTCCTTTTAAGGATAACTTCACTCATTCAAAAGCGGGATCTGCCTCGATTTGGATAAAAGATTTTAATAAAAAGAGTTCATATAAAAAAAATATATATGTATGTGGAAACACTAATAATTTAAAAGACCTAATTGAGAAAAAAAATTATTTAAACATAAAATTTTCAAATTCAGCTTTTAAAAGTAAAAATAAATTATACATAGATGAATTTATTAAACTTAATTTAAAACATAAATTTAAATTGATCGAAGTTCATAACAGACCTTCCTATGTACATCGTCTGATAGAAAAAAAAATTAATTCGAAAATAGTGTTAATTTTTCACAATAATCCAATTAATTTGGGAGGTTCTAAGACTGTAAAAGAAAGAAATACATTAATTGACAAATGTGAGAAACTAATTTTCGTTAGCAATTGGGTAAAAGAAAAGTTTTTTGAAGGTTTGAGCGGAAAAAATAATGCCAATTGTATCGTGATTTACCCCAGTATTGGGGTATTAAAAAAACTTCCTATAAAAAAAAATATTATTTCTTTTGTTGGTAAATTAAATCGCTCAAAAGGATTCCATTTATTTGGAAACGTCATAGTTAGAATTTTAAATAAATATAAAAATTGGAAGGGCATTGTAG
>JAGFWA010000062.1 GCA_017640245.1 Pelagibacteraceae bacterium | reverse complement strand
ATAGCTGCACCGAAACAAGAACCTGCATTCTTTTCTATTACAACTTTGCCAGCCATCATATTCTCTGCGCAGGACCAACCAACTCTTCCTATTATTCTTACAACCGGTCCATCAATACATCCAATACCAAAATATCCAAGAGACCCTTCAAAAATTAAATTAAGTTTATTTAATATTCCTACTCCCAGACTGTGTTTTCCTTGAGGGTTTTTAACAACAATGGTTCCATAACCCTCTTGCATAAAAGAATTTATTTTTTCGTTAAGCATATTACAGGTTAGGTCTTTCGCATCGATTTCAGTTCTTTTATTAAAATCAACATCGTAAGCACCATAGTAAAAGAAATTTTCAGCTTCTTCAGGATTAAAAAAAACTTGTTGAGTTCTACCTTTCAAGACTTCCTTATGAAGTCCCATTGAATGAGCTTTGGAATCTTTTGCCTGCTTTAGATTTGCCATACTTTGACTTCTCCCTCATAAGGATCATAAGTATCAATTTCTTGAGGCAGCAAAGTTCTTATTGCTATTTCTTCGGATCCCAATGCAACTAAATCATCAGACTCATAAAGCACCATTGGTTTTGCTGCCATGGTGTCTTTTGTCATACCCAAAGAGTCTTTTGTTGCAACTAAATAGGTAAAAACGCCATCTAATTCTTTAAGGGAATCTTTCATACCTTCTTGCAGGGTTCCGCCGCTCCTCATTTTTTCTGCCAAATAAACAGCAATAAGTTCCGAGTCACATTCAGACATAAAACGCATTCCTTTATTCTCTAGTGCTCTTCGGTTATTCCAATAATTTGTTAACTGTCCGTTATGTACCACAGATACATCGCTGAAAGGATAACCCCAAAATGGATGCGCAGAACGTATATCTACCCCTGATTCAGTAGCCATTCTTGAGTGACCAATAGCATGTGTGCCTTTTATTTTGTATAACCCATACTGTTTTGAGACAGCATTTGCATCTCCAATATCTTTTACCAACTCTAAAGTTTTTCCAAGAGATAATATTTCGGTCATTTCTACACTTTCAACTTTTTTTGAAAATTCCATCAGATCTTTGTCATATTTAATAACATATCTAAATGAATACGGAGTTAGCCGCTCTTCCTGATATATATCTGCGCCTAAATCTACTATGTGTTTGTCTACTTGTTTTTTTCTTGCATCGTAGACTGATTTGTCTTCATTAATGGCTGAACTTCCTTCTTTAACGTTTTCACCAACTTTAAAACGCATAATATAATCACCTTTACTACCCTCACCATATAGAGCATAACCCGTAGAATCCGGCCCTCTGTGTTTAAGAGCTTGCAACATATCTTGCAGTTCTTTGCCGATATTTACAGTTTTACCTTTATGAATTAGTCCTGCTATTCCACACATACAAATACTTCCTTTCTAATTATGGCAAGCAATCCAAATAGGTATCAAGATCCCATTGAGTTGTTGCTCCTAAAAATTTTTCCCATTCATCATTTTTATACCAATGAAATACTTTATACATTTCATCCGGCATAGCTGATTGAATAACTTTATCTTCTTTTAAACGATCCAAGGCTTCACCAAGGCTTAATGGTAATTTTTTAACATCTTTACCTGCTTTTTGAGCTTCGTAGATGTTTCTTGATTCAGGTTTTCCCGGATCAATATTATTTGTCAGGCCATCATCAAAAGATTTTAATAATGCTGAGCCCATTAAATAAGGGTTATGCATCGAGTCAACTGAACGGTATTCAAATCTTCCTGGAGCAGAAACTCTTAGTCCGCAAGTTCTATTTTGATAACCCCAGTCTGCATAAACTGGTGCCCAGAAACCTTGATCCCATAAACGTCTATAAGAGTTTACAGTTGATGAGCCAATAGCAGTTAAAGCACCTAAGTGTTTCATAACACCACCAATACATTTTAAACCAATTTTTCCTGGCAGCTGAACATCTTTTGTATCTGGCATAAATGTGTTTTTTCCACCTTGAACATATGAGAAAACTTCTTCTACACCTGGTAAAGTTTTATGATGTAATTTATTTACTTTATCATTTCCTCCTGTCCATAGAGACATGTTTGTATGACATCCGCTGGCTGAAACTCCCATAAAAGGTTTTGTCATGAAGCATGCAATTATTCCATGTTCTCTAGCAACTTGTGCACATATTTGTCTATATGTTGAAAGTCTATCTGCGTTTCTTAATACATCATCAAACATCCAATTCAATTCTAACTGACCAGGCGCATCTTCATGATCTCCTTGAATCATGTCTAATCCCATTGCGTTTGAGTATTCAATTACTTTCATAAATACTGGTCTTAAGGATTCAAATTGGTCAATGTGATAACAATATGGTTTCGAAAAACCTTTACCAGTTGGCGTACCATCTTGATTTCTAGTTAACCACATCATTTCTGGTTCAGTTCCAATTCTTAATTTCAAACCTTTGTGTTTCTTTGTAAATTCTTCGTGATGTATTCTTAAATTACCTCTACAATCAGATGTTAAATGTCCACCTGGATTATCTCTTTCTTCTCTATTTCTAAAACAAGTACAATAAACTCTTCCAACTCTTTTATCCCAAGGCACTTGAACAAAAGTTTCTGGATCAGGTATTCCAACTAATTCTTTAGCTTCTGGTCCATAGCCAATATAATTTTTATGACGATCTACAAACAAGTTTGCCGTCGACCCGTAAACTAATTGAAAACCTTTTTCAGCAATTCTTTCCCAGTGGTCAGCAGGGATCCCTTTACCGACAACTCTTCCTGTTACTGATATAAATTGAAAATAAACATATGTAATTCCTAATTCGTCAATTTTTTTTCTTACATCTTTTACTATTTTATCACGTCCAGGTCTGCTAACGTGTTTCTCAAGATCTGTCATATAACCAATCTCCCTCAAAAATTAATATTTTGAACTTAACTCAATTAAATATTGAAATATGTTAGCTGAAAAATAATTACTCGTCTAGATTTAGCTCCAAGGGAAGGGACTATTAGAAAGTGGATGTAATTCACCTTTCGCGTATCGATTGAATCTAAATGGTTTGAGAAGTGAATTTTCTTTACCTAGAATTTCATCAGAAACAAGATCTCCAACTCCAATCATTTTATAACCGTGATTAGAGTCTGCAATGATATAAACATTT
>JAGFWA010000061.1 GCA_017640245.1 Pelagibacteraceae bacterium | reverse complement strand
ATTTGAGCCCATCACAATGGCCAAATAACCTCCGCGAGTACGACTCTTAATTATTCCTGTTACAATTTCTTCTTTTTTATACGCCTCAACGAGATTCGCCCAATTTTTAAGAAGGATTGCCTTATGCCTAGATAAAACTAGTTGTCCTGAACGATAATCTTCTATACGTTCCAAAAGTACGCTGACCGCATCACCCACTTTTAAGGAAGACAAATTGTCAAATTCTCCCGCACTCACGAGACCATCCGATTTTCCTCCAGCGTCCAACTGTACCCATTTGGGAGTTATTTCTGTAATCTTTGCTTCTATAATTGAATTTTCGACTAAAACTCTTTTTTTAAGATCTTCTTTTAAAAGGCTTTCGAATTCCTTTACGTTCTTTTTTTTAATAGATTCTGCTTCAACTTCCATATTTACTTCTAATCTTTTTTTCCACAATTTCTGACATTTTTTTCATCATGTCAGGTATTTTCCTTAATTTCCCGGTGTTCACAATTACCGCATCAGAGCTTTTTAGTAAAGGACTGTTTTTGCGAGAGAGATCTCTAAAATTACGTATTTGCAGTTGTTTTTTAACAATCTGAAATTTAATTTTTTTATTTTTTTTCTTTAGTTCTTTAAATCTTCTTTTTGCGGCGGTACTCAGATCGCATTTAAAAAAGAATTTAATATCTGCTTTTGGCAGAATCACTGTGCCAATGTCCCTTCCTTCAATACAAACTTTACTAAATCTTTTAGCAAATCTTTTCTGAAATAATTTTAAGACAAGTCTAATTTTTTTTTCTTTAGCAATAATTGAAGTGTGCTCAGAAATTTTTGCAGAATGTAAGTTAATCATGTTTAATTTGTTCAAATTTAATTTTTTAAAACTTTTTCTTAAGAAAGAAATTCTATTTTTTGGTTTGTATTTAAGTATTTGGTAACTGGCAAATCGATACAGCAAACCTGATGAAAGAAATTTTAAACCATATTTTTTAGAAATTCTTTTTGCTCCAGTTGTTTTTCCACTTGCTGCCGAACCATCGGCAGCAATAACTAATTTATGATGTTTTTTTAATTTCAAATTTTCCACCCAATTGTTTAATTTTTTTCAGAAAAGAAGGCGCTGAGGTATTAACTGTTTCAAAGTTTTTAATAGTAATATTTATTCCAGTTGCCAGAGCCAATATTGCTGCAGATTGACAGATTCGATGATCTAGCTTTGGATCAATTATAATTTTTTTTTTAAAAACATTTAAATTTTTTATTCCATAGATTGTCATGCTATTTTTATCTGATTTACATTTTATATTAATTTTTTTTAATAAATTTTTGATTTCTAAAATTCTATTAGATTCTTTATTTGCCAGATCTTTTATTCCACTAAATTTTGACGTTCCCTTATTTAAAGCCGCAATAATAAACAAAATTGGAAATTCATCTACTGTTTTAGAATAATAAGAAGAATTACATTTTATTGGTTTAATAATTCCACTTTTCACAAATATATTTCCTATAATTTCGTTATTTTTTTTTTTGAGGTTTTTTATTTTAATTTTTGCACCATGTTTTTTAAGAAGAGTATAAAACCCAATTCTTGTAGGATTTAAGCATATATTTTTTAAAGTTAAAGATGATTTGTCGTTTAAGATAGTCAAAGCTGTAAAAAATGCCGCACTGGAAGGATCTCCAGGCATTTCTAATTTAAAATTATTTAATTTTTTTTTCCCCATAATTTGAATTATGTTTTTCAAACCTTTTTTTTTTATATTTATTTTAGATCCAATTTTTTTTAAAAAAATTTGAGTATGATTTCTAGATTCTTTTTCTTGGATAATTTCTGTTTTTCCAAAAGAATTGAGAGCAGCTAAAGCCACCGCTGATATTATCTGAGCAGATCCCTTTTTTTCTACGTATTTAATGCCTGTAGGAATGTTTGAAGATATTAATTTAAGAGGAAGATGGTTTTTTTTTTCAGGATAAAAAAAAGCCCCAAATTTACTTAATGCATGAATTAGAGTTTTTAAATTTCTTTTTTGTAAACTTTTATCTCCTGTGATTTTCAAGCTTAAATCAGGACTTGTAGATAGAAGTCCTGACCCCAATCTACACAGTGTACCGCTGTTACCAAAATCTAATGTTATATTTTTTTGAGGATATAATCCACCAAGACCTTGTCCATATATTAAATATTTGCCTTTTTTAATTTTTTTTAACTTAACACCAAGCTTTTTGATAAAACTAATTGTAGAAATTACGTCATCCGATTCAAGTAAATTTTTAACTTCAGATACACCTTCAGCAATTGCACCAAAAAGTATTGATCGAATCGATAAAGATTTATCAGAATCAACATCAATAGACTTATTAAATTCTTTAATTTTTTCTTTGAATACTACAGAGTATTGTGCTTTTTGCATGTTGACTAACTATCAAAAGAACCAAAATACAATTCTCTAGCTTTAGTGGATTTCAAAATTTCTTTTGGTTTACCTTCGGCAATTATAGATTGTTCACCTATTACATATGCTCTATCAACAATTTCAAAGAGGTTTTGAACTTGGTGATCTGAAATTATTATTCCACAACCAAACGATTGTAATTTTAAAATAAATTTTTGAATTTCTTGTACCACAATCGGGTCAAGCGCTGCCAGGGGTTCGTCCAATAAAATTACTTTAGGATTGTTTATTAAAGTCCTGCAAATTTGTAGTCTCCGAATCTCTCCACCTGATAAAAGATTTGCATTTATATTTCTCAAGTGTTGAAGATTAAATTCTGTCATTAATTTTTCAACTATTGAATGTTGCTTTTCTGCACCTTTGATTACAATTTGAGCAATTCCGAGCAAATTATCGAACACACTCATATTAAATACACTTCGGTATTGACTAAGATATGCAATTCCAAGTTTTGCTCTTTCATGTATAGGTTTTTGAGTTATATCTTTTTGATTTAAAAGAATATTTCCCGCATCTACTTTGTATCGACCAATTATTGTACCATAGAGCGTTGATTTACCAGAGCCATTAGGGCCAACTAGTCCGATAATTTCAGAAGGAAATAAATCCATACTAATTTTTTTTAATATCGGTCTCCCATCAAAGGATTTACTTACACCTTTAACTTGCAAGATTGGTTTATTTTTTTTAAATTTAATAATTCGAAAACCTTTTTTCATTTAGAAGTTTACTTTTATATTTACTTTTTTATCATTGTACATAGAAATTTTTAATTTTTTACTGTCTAAATTAAAATCTAACTTATCAGCCTGTAATTCACCTTCTGGGGATTTAGTTTTTACATTTCCTTCTATTAATAACTCATTTTTAACATTAAAAAAATTGGCTTTTTCCGAAAATAAAACATTTTCTAGATAATTCATTTTGACGTTTTCTGTAAATTCCATATCGTCAGTAACGTTATTATAAATTCCATAATTGCTAACAATTGTTAAATTTGTGCCATCTTTAAAATAAAAAGTACACAGGACTTGTTCCATTCTTATAACATTTGGTCTATCAATTTCAAAACTAGCATATTTAGAACCAATAACAAATCTATTTCCATTTTTATCAAAGCCACCATATTCCACATCAACAAAAGTATTAGCCGCCTTTTCTTTTTCTCCATCTGGCTCAACAGTTTTTATTTGATCAAGATTTGTAGATGGTTGTTTCTTTTTTAAAT
>JAGFWA010000060.1 GCA_017640245.1 Pelagibacteraceae bacterium | reverse complement strand
CCATGTTTTTCTAGCCATGATGAGTAGAAAAATCACTCCAATCGTAACGTAAGTTCTATGAAAACCAGTAATCATAAAAAAGAAAGCACCAAATTGTTCTGCTCCAAAAGGATTGTCCCAGGGCCTAACTCCTTCATGTAGAATTAGCTTGGTCCACTCAAATGCCTGCATACCAACAAACGTGGCTCCGCATACAGCGGTCAACAACAAGAATATTGTACATAATTTACGATTTTTTTCATAACCATGTTTCACAGCAATCGCCATCGTTCCACTACTTGAAATCAAAACAAATGTCATAATCGCAATTAGGAGAAGAGGTACGCTTGTACCAAAGACCTCAAGTCCAAAAACTACGCTTGGGTTCGGCCATGATACCGCCGTGGATGCACGACCCGTCATATAAGAAATCAAAACACACATAAAAATGAAAGTGTCGCTAAGTAGAAAAATCCACATCATAGCTTTTCCCCATGGCATACCTTTAAAGGCTCTTTGATCTGAGCCCAAGTCGTGGGTTAAGCCACCCCAGCCTTTTGGAAGTTTACTTAATGCACGATTCATTTACCCCTCTCTTTCTTCATGTTTTTTCAACCCTTGCCTTGCGAACCTTGCTTGGAGGAACGTTTTGTGGAATATAATCCTTATCCGCACCAGGAACACTGAAATCATACGGCCAACGATAGACCACGGGTAGTTCATTCCAGTTCCCATGTTTTGGAGGCATTGTAGGTGTTTGCCATTCTAACGAGTTAGCTTTCCAAGGATTTCTTTTTGATTTTTCCCCTCTTACAGCGCTGTTGATTACATTGTAAAAAAATATAAGTTGAGATACCGCAACAACTATAGTGACTATTGTAATAAATTCATTTAGGCCTGCTGAGGAAGCATATGTACTATCATACATTTCATAATATCTTCGAGGCACCCCTTGTAGCCCTTGATAATGCATCGGAAAATAAATTGCGTAAGCACCGATAAATGTAATCCAGAAATGAAGTTTTCCCAAACCTTCGTTTAACATACGTCCCGTCATCAAAGGAAACCAATGATACAAAGCACCGAATACAACAAGAACTGGCGCAATGCCTATAGTAAAGTGAAAGTGAGCAACCACAAAATAGGTATCGGATAAGGCTATATCAGTACCCACGTTACCCATAAACATGCCTGTTAATCCTCCGTTAAGAAATGTTATAAAAAAGCCCAATGTAAACAACATTGGAACTGTAAAGTGAATATCTCCTCTCCAAAGAGTTAGAACCCAATTATACATTTTAATACCTGTGGGAATGGCAATCAGTAATGTTGTGATTGCAAAAAAGAATCCAAACCAAGGATTCATTCCCGCTACAAACATATGGTGAGCCCAAACGATAAAACTTAAAGCTGCAATAGCAACAATAGCCCAAACCATCATACGATAGCCAAAAATATTTTTCCTTGCATGAACTGAAATAAGATCAGAAACAATTCCGAAAGCAGGTAAAGCTACAATATAAACTTCAGGGTGACCAAAAAACCAAAATAAATGTTGAAATAATATTGGGCTACCTCCATCAGTTGTAACTTCTTTGCCAAAATTACTGACTGCGATTATAGCTGGCATATAGAAACTTGTTCCAAGAACAGTATCGAGTAGCAACATCAAACCGCCTGCTAGAAGTGCTGGAAAAGCTAAAAGAGCAATAATAGTAGCTACAAAAATACCCCAAACAGTAAGTGGTAATCTCATTAAGGTCATACCTTTGGCACGAGCTTGTAGAACAGTAATCACATAATTTAAACCGCCCATTGTAAAACCAACGACAAAAAGAACAATAGATACCAACATCAATACCAAGCCCCATAAATTTCCTGGTGTACCTTCTGTGATTGCTTGAGGAGGATATAAAGTCCATCCTGCTCCTGTAGGTCCGCCGGGAACAAAATAACTTGCAACTAAAACTAACAAAGATAACAAGAATATCCAGAAACTCATCATGTTCACATAAGGGAAAACCATATCTCGGGCTCCACACATTAATGGAATAAGAAGGTTGCCAAAGCCTCCTAAAAATAATGCGGTAAGAAAAAATATCACCATAATCATTCCGTGCATGGTGATAGCTTGATAGTACGCAGAAGGACTAAGAACATTTAATTCAGGATAAGCAAGTTGTATCCTCATCAGCACTGAAAGCACCAGTGCCAGTATAGCAATTGCCGTTGCGGCACAGATATATTGAACCCCAATATATTTTGCATCTTGAGAAAATACATAGGTTGTCCACCAACTTTTTGAATGATAGAGCTCCTGTTCATCCGGTCTTTCACCAGACGAAACAGCAGCACCTGATGAAGATGGCGTATACGCTTTAGCTTCTATTTTATAATCATGCTCATCAGACATTTTTGTTACCTCTTTTTATATTTAAATTCATTTTGCATTTTCCGCTAGTTGTATTGTTTTATTTTTAACTTTGTTTTGAGCTAGAGTACTTTCAAAAGTTATTTGTTGTGCTAACCAATTAGAGTAATCACTTTTTTTATCTACCGAGACAATTCCAAGCATTGCATAGTGACCCGTTCCACAAAGTTCAGCACAAAGAATTTCATATTCTCCTATTTTAGTTGGAGTGATCCAGTAATAAGTTACCAAACCGGGAACCATATCCATTTTTGCTCTAAACTCTGGAACATAAAAATTATGAAGAACATCTATAGAGCGTAAAAGAAATTCTACTGGTTTATCGATCTCCAAATGAAGATCTGCATCCTGTACGATTATGTCATCTTTGCCATTCGGATCTTTCAAATCCAGTCCGTAGGGATTTTCATCTGATACATTTTTAATACTAGTTTTGCCTAAAACACCATCTTCTCCAGCCAATCTATAATTCCATCCCCACTGATAACTCAAGACCTCTACTTTGGTAGCATCTTTTGGAACTTTTATATAATCGTTCCAAACCGATAGCCCTGGCGCAAGTAAAACTACAACGGCAATCGCTGATACCGTAACAAGGATAAATTCTAATTTTTTATCTTCGGGTTTGTATTCTGCTTTTCGATTCCTTTGGTGACGATAACGCCATACGCAGTAAACCATGAATCCACCGAGAGCTAAAAATACAAATCCAACAACCCAAAATGTTATGAGAATTGCATTATCTATGCTGCTCCAATTCGACGCCAAAGGCGTAAACCACCAAGGACTGAATATATGAAACAAAAGAGTCCCTACAACAACTCCGAGAAGTAAAACTGTTACAATTACTGCATTCACGTCCCCTCCGTAATAGATACTTAATTATACTAACTACCCACCTCTACAAACAACGTCTCCCTCGTCTACCCATCAACTCTTATTAATAACTTTAAGAAGAGAGAGACGTTTTATCAGCCTCCTACCATACCAAGTAAGACCTATAGTTAATTTGATCTACATCAAATCGTAATAATTTATTGACGTAGATCAAAATGATAATTTATTGACTTAGATCAAGATTGGTCACAACCAAGGCGGTATATATAACACTATTTATTTTTAGTTCTTATCTGTGTGTGACATTTTGTATGTGTTTGGTTTCGCACGAAGAACTAGCAAAGGAGTTAATTAGCATGAGTTCATTACAAATGAGAGAATCAGTTAATACGGATCTGTTAAAAACGGTAAGTGGCAATCTAGAAAAAGAAAGATCAGAACACGAACCTTTTAATCATTGGATATTCGATAAAGTTTTGGATGAGAAAACTGTGGATAGTCTACTGGCAATCCCATTTAAAGCTCCGACAATTTTTGATCATTGGGGTAAAAGAGATGCTTATAATTCATCAAGAATATTTTTTACTCCTGAAAATTGCAAAGCAAATTCAACTTTAAAAAATATTGTCAATGTCTTCAATAATCCTGATGTTATTTCAGAACTTGGAAATATGGTTGGTGTTGATTTATCAAAAGGAAAATTGCGCATAGAATATACTCTAGACACTGGTCATTTTTGGCTCGAACCACATTGTGATATACCTGAAAAA
>JAGFWA010000006.1 GCA_017640245.1 Pelagibacteraceae bacterium | reverse complement strand
GACCTGATGAAGCCTCGTGTAATGTCATTGGTAATTTTTACTTGCGCGGTAGGATTATTGATTGCACCTATCAAGATTAATTTTTGGGATGCAGCTTTTTCTCTTGCAGCAGTTACCCTGGGATCTGGCGCCGCTGGCGCATTAAATATGTGGTATGAGGCTGATTTGGATTCGTTGATGAGCAGAACGTGTCTTAGACCAATTCCAACAGGAAAAGTAACTAAAAGACAAGCGCTTGTTTTTGGAGTTCTGTCTTCATTAATTTCGGTTGTTGCACTTTACTTTTTTTCAAATTTGATAGCGGCTGTTATATTAGCAATTACAATTTTATTTTACGTTTTTATCTATACTATCTGGCTTAAGCGAAAAACTCCTCAAAACATTGTTATTGGGGGAGTTTCTGGCGCTTTGCCGCCGGTAATAGGGTGGGCGATAGCAACCGGAGGAATTTCAATAGAGCCGGTTATTTTATTTTTAATTATTTTTATTTGGACGCCTTCTCATTTCTGGGCACTAAGTTTATATAAATCTGATGATTATAGAAAAGCAAAAATTCCTATGCTTCCAGTAACTTCCGGGATTCAAACTACGAAAAAAAATATACTAATTTATTCTATAGGTTTATTTCTTATCGTTCTAGCACCATTTTATTTAAAATTTTCGGGTCTCGTTTATTTATTATTTTCACTTCCTTTAAGCGTTTATTATGTCTTAATTTGTTTTAAACTCTTTAAATCCAAAGACTCAAAATTAGAAAAAAAAATTGCGAAAAAAATATTTTCTTTTTCAATCTTTTATCTTTTTTTAATTTTTGTTTTAATTTTGGTTGATAAAATTGTCTAAAAAAATTAATAAATTTAATAAACCTATATTAATTTTTTCATTTTTTTTAGTTGTATTTTTTGTGGTTTTAACTTTTTTTCCAAAAAAAAATAATAATGTTCAATCGATTAAAACGAAATTGATTACAAATGTTCATAAAGATTTACCATTGGAATTTAAATCCGATACGAAAAATGTTTTTATTGTACCAGGAGAGGTAAAGACGATAAATTACGCGGTTAAAAATACAAGCAATGAAACTACGTCTGGAGTAGCAGTCTTTCAAGTTTATCCAAGTGAGCTCAAACCTTTTATAACCAAGCTTAATTGTTTTTGTCACGAAAAACAGACTTTAAAACCAGGACAAGAAAATAAATACTCTTTGGTGTTATTGATTGACCCAAAGGTAATAAAAAATAACAATACAAAAAATATAAAAGAAGCTATAATTCAATTTACTTTTTTTAAAAAATGATACTAGAAACATTAAATTCTCAAATAATGAGCTTATGTGCCGTATGTGTCTCTGAACGATCAGGAGCCCAAATAGCTTTAATAATAATTTTACTGTCACTTGCGGCTTTGGGTCTAGCAAACTGGTCTTGGAAAAAATATTTTAAAAAAAAGCGAAAATAGTCTAACTGGTGGAATATATCAGCACAAGAAATAAGAATTTACAGCTTGGTTTTAAGGAAATTTTTTTACAAGGACTAGCTCCAGACGGCGGTTTATTTATTTCTAAAAATATCAAAAAATATTCCAATAACGAACTCAATAAGATGGCCAAATTGAACTATATAGATTTGGCTAAAGAGATTGTATCTAATTTTTGTGAAAAAGATTTACACGGAAAAGAGCTAGAAGATATAATTAAAAAATCCTATTCAAACTTTTCTGTAAAAAACGTTGTTAATATCAAAAAGATTGGAAAATTTTCGCTTGTAGAACTTTTTCATGGACCAACTTTAGCCTTCAAAGACATTGCAATGCAGCCAATTGGAAATATTTATGATGAATTTAATAAGTCAAATAATAAAAAAATTAATGTGATTGTTGCAACATCGGGAGATACTGGTTCAGCAGCCATTTCAGCTTTAAATGGAAAGGCTAATCTTAACGTATTTGTACTACATCCAGATAAAAAGATTTCCAATATCCAAAGAAGGTTGATGACAACAGTTGAGTCAAAAAATGTTTTTAATATTGCTTTAAAAGGGAACTTTGATGACTGTCAAAAAATAGTAAAAGATATGTTTATAGATCAAGAATTCAGAAAAAAAATAAATATGTCTGGTGTTAACTCTATTAATTGGGCAAGAATAATTTTTCAAATCGTTTATTATTTCTTTGTTGGTTTAAAATTTTTAAATAAACCGATAAACTTTTCTGTTCCTACAGGAAATTTTGGCGATGTATATTCTGGATACGTTTCAAAAAAGATGGGACTTCCAATTAAAAAACTTATAGTTGCAACTAATGAAAATGATATTTTAAGTAGAGTTATAAACTCTGGACAGTATAAGCCTACAAAAACCAAACCATCCATTTCTCCAAGCATGGACATACAGGTTGCCAGTAATTTTGAAAGACTGTTGTACGATGTAGTTGGTCAAGATGATAATAAAGTCAAACTGCTAATGGATAAATTAAAAAACGAAGGAGGTTATTCGCTAAACAAAGAAGAATTAAATAAAATAAAAAGTGATTTTTGTTCCTCAACCGTTTCAGACGAATTAACAAAACAAACTTTAAAGAATGTATATGAGCAATATCAACTGTTAATTGATCCACATACAGCAACTGCATTTAAAGCAGCAGAGCTTAATTCATCTGATGAAGAAATGTTAATTTTGAGCACAGCACATCCTTGTAAATTTTCTGAAACGGTCCATCAGGCAACTGGCATTGAACCAAAAATTCCAGAGAATATAAAAAATATTTTAAATAAAAAAGAAAGTTATATTACACTTGATAATAACCTTGGTGCTATAAAAAATTATATTTTAGAAAGGACAAAGGAAATTTAATTTTTTATTGCTCTTTGTGCAAATTCGTCAACCATATTATTAAATTTATCTTGAGCATGACCTTTTACCCAAACCCATTTTACGGAATGTTTAGAAGATAAATTTTTTAACTTTTTCCATAGGTTTTTATTTTTTACAGGTTTTCTCGATGCAGTTTTCCATCCATTTTTTTCCCATAATTTAATCCACGTAGTAATACCGTTTTTTACATAAGTAGAATCAGTAAAAATTGAAATCTCTGATTTTGTTTTAAATTTTTGAATTGCCTTGATTGGAGCAAGAAGTTCCATTTGATTATTTGTTGTATTTTTTTCTTTACCAAAAATTACATTTTTAATTTTATTATCTAAGATGATTATAGCGGCCCATCCACCCGGGCCTGGATTACCAGAACATGCACCATCAGTATATATTTTATACTTCATACTAAATAAAATAATCTCCAAAATCTTTTGCATTTTTGTGAAATTCCAAACGCTTTAAATACTCAATTGGATCTTTAATTTTTACAACTGCATTGTCTACAATATTCATATAGTCAAAAACTCGAGTTAATAAAAATCTTAAAGCCGCTCCTTGCGAAAGAACTTTTATATATTTTTTTTCCTGATCACTTATTTTTCTAACTTCATTGTAACCATCAATAAATTTTTTAGCCTTGGTAACATTAAAACTTAAATTTTCTTTTATTCCATCAAAACATAATGCATTGAAACATATTGCTATTTCGAAAGCATAAAAATCATTACAGGAAAAATAAAAATCAATAAAACCAGAAAATTTATTATTTTGAAAAAAAATATTATCAGCAAAAAGATCTGCATGAATAATTCCACTAGGCAAATTGTCTGGCCAATTATTTTCAATATCTGATAGATTTGCCTCAATCAATCTGGGAAGATCTGGATGAATTTTATGACATCTATCTTTAACTTGGTCAAAAATTTTTCTCCAAGATTTAACTGACAAATCGTTTTTTCTATTTAATTTAAAATTTTTTGTAATTTCATGTAACTTTGCAGATTCTCTTCCTACCATATTGCATTCAGATGGTGATAAATTTTTTTTAGATTTACCATCTAGATAACTTACAATCATAAATTTTTTACTTTTAAAATCAGAAATATATTTTTTATTTTTATTTAAGATTGGTTTTGGACAAATAAAATTTTTATTACTTAATTCAACCATCAGTTCTGAAAAAAAAGGAAGATCATTTTCATCAACTCTCTTTTCATAAATTGTAAGAATATATTTTCCTTTATTTGTTTGTATCAAGTAATTTGTATTTTCGATTCCTTCTTTAACTTCTGAAAATCTTTTTATTTCTCCTAAGTTATAATTTGAGAGAATAGCATTAAGTTTTTCCTTATCTAATTTTGTATATACCGCCATTTAATTTAGTTCTCTGGGCAATCTAAAAGTTACCTTTTCTCTTGCTGTTATGATCTTTTCAACAGAAACATTTATATGCTTTTTTATTTCTGAAATAAAGTTTTGAATTAATTCTTCCGGAGCCGAGGCACCGGAAGACAAACCTATATTTTTACATCTTTTAATTTTTTCTATAGGAATTGGTTTTCCAGAAAAAATCAATTCAGATTCTCTGCAACCAGATTTTTTTGCAACTTCAACTAACCTTGCTGAATTAGAAGAATTTCTGCTGCCAATTATAAAAAACATATCGCAATTAGGTGCAATTTTTTTTACAGCATTCTGTCTATTTGTTGTTGCATAACAAATATCCTCTTTGATCGGATCTTTTATATTCGGAAATTTTAGTTTTAGAGCATCAACAATTTTCTTTGTGTCATCAACCGACAAGGTTGTTTGAGTGACATAAGCTACTGGTTTTTTACAGTTCAAATTTTTAACTTCATCGATAGTCTCTATTAATTTAATTGTGCCATCCGGTAATTGCCCCATAGTTCCAATAACCTCAGGATGGTTCTTGTGCCCTATTAAAATAATATCAAAACCTTCTTTGTATAGTTGTTCAGTTTCTCGATGTACCTTTGAAACCAACGGACAAGTAGCATCAATATAAAAAATCTTTTTCAGCCTTGTTTCTTCTGGAACGCTTTTGGGAACGCCATGAGCAGAAAATATGATAGGTCTTGATGGGTCTGGAATTTCAGAAACTTCTTCTATAAAAACGGCGCCTAGTTTCTTAAGAGATTCGACTACGCTTTTGTTATGAACTATCTCGTGCCTTATATAAACTGGTGGTCCATATTTTTCTAAAGTTTTTTTAACTATTTCTATGGCTCTATCAACACCAGCACAGAATCCTCTTGGAGATGCTAAAATGATATTTAATTTTTTATTGTTCATATCTTTCTATTAAGCAGCCCGACAACGCATATAGAAAAGTTACAGATGCCGTACCAATAATAACCTTTTTTGTCATATATTATATTATTATATTACGGATCTTAACCTAGATAGTTTTGTTTCTTAAAATTTTTTTTGCCTCTTCAACGCTTGTAAGATAAATTTTGTCGAGTTTTTTCTTATCAATTGAATTTTTTATTATTTTTTCTGCGACTTCAATAGCTATAGTTATCGAAGAATTTTTCACGTCTTTTATTGCCTGTGTCTTCATTTGTCTAATTTTCTCTTCAGCAATTTTTTTTCTGTTTTCAACAACTTTATGGAATTTCTCATTTGTTTTAATGATATTTTTTTCTGCTTCATTTTGAGCCTTTTGAATTAATAAATTTATTTCTTTTTTCGATTTACTTAACTTATTCTCATATTCACTTAAAACGTTCTTTGCCTCATCTTTTAATTTTTCAGCATTGTCAAGATCTTGTTTGATTTTATCTATACTTTCGTTTAAAGACCGATCTACTTTTTGAGGAACTTTAAAGTAGAATATTATTCCTATAAATATTAAGAAGGAGACAGCAACCCAAAATGTAGCATCAATGTTCATACTTTTTTAAAACTTATGCCCTTTCATTATTTCATTCACAATTGCTTTTACACTGCTTTTGTTAGGATCCTCACCAAAAATATCTTTTATTAAATTAGATGCAATTTCTTCAGAAATTAAATTAATTTTATTTATTGAATTTATTTTAAAATTTTTGATTTCTTTTTGAGCATTTTCAGTTTCTTTTTCAATTTCTTTTTTAATTTCCTTTCCCTTCAATTGCATATCTTGACTTAATTTTTGTCTACTTTGAGAAATTATTTTTTTAGCGTCTATTTTAGCAGTTTTTATTAAATCCTTATATGTTTTAAGTTTTTTTTCAGATTCTTCTCCAAGTGATTTTGCTTCTTCAAGATCTTTTCTTATTTTATCCTCTCTTGATTCAATATTATCTTCAATTTTTGGAATAAAAATTTTAGCTATTAAAAAGTAAACTGATAAAAAAATAATTATTAACCAAAAGATCTGTGATGGCCAGTACACAGGATCAAGCTGAGGCATGCCAGCCTCAGCTGCAAAAAGTCTGTGTTCTAATATAACAAATAAAATAATAAAACTTAGGACCTTACTCATACTTTCACCTATTAATTAAAACGCAAAAAGTATTATAAGCGCTACAACTAGTCCGAAAAGCCCAGTTGCTTCAGCTAAGGCAAATCCCAAAAGTAGATTAGGAAATTGCTTTTGTGCCGCTGAAGGGTTTCTCATTGCTCCGGATAAATAATTTCCAAATATTAATCCGATACCAACACCAGCTCCAGCTAAAGCAATTGCCGCTAGGCCTGCCCCGATCATCTTTGCTGCTTCTAGTTCCATTTTTCCTCCTTTTTTATTGTTAGTGATGTAAATTTAACGCGTCATTCAAATAAATACATGTCAAAATTGCAAAAACATAAGCTTGTAGAAAAGCTATTAAAATTTCTAACCCCGTTAATGCAACTGAAAAGCCCAACGGTAACCAACCGCCAATTAAACCCAAACTAATTACAAATCCACCAAAAACTTTTAACATTGTGTGACCTGCCATCATATTTGCGAATAATCTTACTGACAAACTTAGCGGTCTGCTTAAATAAGAAATAATTTCTATAATCGTTATCATTGGTAACAATATAACTGGCACTCCACTAGGAACGAATATTTTCAAATATTTAAATCCGTGAATTACAAAACCTAAAATGTTAACACCAATAAAAATAAATATTGCAAAAGTCAAAGTTACAATTATGTGACTGGTAACTGTAAATGAATAGGGCAACATACCAACCATGTTGCAAAATAATATAAAGATGAACAAACTAAAAATAAATGGAAAATAGGGCTTAGCTTTTTTACCGGCGGTATCACTAATCATCTTTGCAATAAAATTGTATAGCATTTCCGATATCAGCTGAATCTTGCTTGGAATTAATTTTTTTTCTTTGGTACTAAATAGTAAAAGTATTAATATTAATATAGCGCTGATCAACATAAAAAGACTTGCATTCGTAAACGACAAGTCTACTCCGACTACATTTATTTCAGGTCCAATCCTATAGACATGAAACTGGTGCATTGGATTTGTGGCCATAGTTTAGTCTCTATTTTTTTTGCATCCGTTTTGCAGCTTTAATAACGTTAACAATTCCAGCTATAGCTCCAAACAGAAAGAAAATAAGTATTAATATTGGTTTAGTATCAAACCAACTATCTAAAATAAACCCAATAATTGTCCCAACCACAACTGCCGCAACTAGTTCAGTTCCCAGTTTAAATGCATTTCCTAGAAAAATACTTCTTTCACTAGTTTTTTTTAAATTATTTTTATCTAATTTTGATTTTGCAATTTTTAAGCGAGTTTTAAAATCCTCTAAATCGGTCATCAACGATCAAGCAACCAACTCTTCTGCTTTTTCTAAGTTTACAGCTACAATTTTACTAATTCCTTTTTCAGGCATCGTAACACCATATAATCTATTCATTCTAGACATAGTTAATGCGTGGTGCGTTATAATTATAAATTTAGTTTTTGTAATCGAAGTAAGTTCATCCAGCAAAGAACATAAACGAGTAACATTTGCATCATCTAATGGGGCATCAACCTCATCTAAAATACAAATAGGAGAGGGGTTTGTTAAAAAGATAGCAAAAACAAGAGACAAAGCAGTTAGGGCCTGTTCTCCCCCAGACAAAAGAGTAATTGACTGCAATCTTTTTCCAGGAGGAGAGACCAACATTTCTAAGCCCGCTTCTAAAGGATCGTCGGAATCAACTAATTCAAGTTTAGCATTTCCTCCATTAAATAATTTTGTATAAACTTCATTAAACTTTTTGTTTACTTTTGAAAAAGCCTCCAAAAGTCTTTCACGACCTTTTTGATTTAATTCATTGATGCTTGCTTTCAATTTAACAATGGCTGACACAAGATCTGATCTATCTTCTTCCATTTTTTTAATTGAAGTTCTAAATTTTTCGGTTTCCAAGTCTGCTCTTAAATTTACAGATCCTAACGCCTCTCTATTTCTTTTCATATTTGTTAATTTATCTTCTTGTTCAGCAATGGAAGGAATTTGATCAGTTTTATTTAAATCTGAAATAGACAGCAAGCTGTTAACATTTTCTATTTTCAGTTCATTTTTGATTAAATAAATTAAATCCATTTTTCTTTGATCAATACCTTCAATTGTAGCTTCAAATCGAGCTTTATTTTCTCTTAAAACTGCAAATTTTTCCTGTATGGATGATAAGTTTTTATTAATAAAATTATATTTTTCTTCAGCCTTTCCAATTTGAATTTCTAGTTCCTCGCTATCTTTTTTTGTGTTTTCTAAATTTTGTAGATTTTGACCTTTAGACGTTGCAATACGTTCAGGATTTTTTTGATTTTCATTTAATTCTGAAAGCAGTTTATTTTTACGATCTGTCAATTCAGACGTCATTTTTTCTGAATTAGATCTCAAATTTCTCCAATTTTCTAATTCTACATCAATATTTTTTATTCTCTCTTTTCTTTTAATCGAGTCACTTTGAATAGATTTATCTTTTCCAAATTTTTCAGCATATTCTTCTTGGGAAGACGTGATGCTTTTAACTAATTGTTTTAGTTCTCTAAAAGTTTCTTTTGAAAGTTTTTTGTCTTCATCAATATCTTTTTCTATTTGATCCAACATTGCATCTAATTTAGATTGTAAAGAGTCTAATTGAGCTTTTGAGTGTTTTAATTCTTTTGATGAACTGGCTTCTACTTCTAATAGTTCGTTTTCCGTTTTTAAAAGTTCATCTTTTTCTTTAGAGATTCTTTTCTCATTTAAATCTGCATCTAAAGAAATACTTTTTTCTCTTTCTAAATCAGATTCAATAAGAACAATATTATTTTGTAATTTTATGTTTAAATCCTTAACTCTTTTTTCTTCCTGATTTAAATTAGATATTTCTAAATTTATTTTTTGAAGTTTAGAAAGATTTTCAATTTTTTTATCTCTAAGTGGCTGCAGTTTTTTGTTTTCTTCTTCTATTAAGCTGTTGTTATGTCCTATATCTATTCTAACAGCACTCATATCATCGTCTATTTCATTTGATTTTTCTTTAATTTCATTTGTTTCTTTTTCAATATCTTTAAGTTTTAAATAATAAAGTCCTGCTTCAATAGATTTTATTTGCTGAGATATTTCTTTATATTTTGTTGCTTCTTCTGCTTGTTTTTTTAAATTTTCTAATTGTTTTTCTTGTTGTTTTTTTAATTCATCTGCTCTTTTTAGATTATTTTCTGCAGCGTTTAATCGCGTTTCTGCTTCATGCCTTCTAATATGTATACCGGAAATACCAGCGGCTTCTTCGAGAACAGATTTTCTTTCTGATGGTTTGGCAGTTACGATCATGCCTATCCTGCCCTGTCCAATCAATGAGGGAGAATGAGCGCCCGTAGATAAATCTGCAAAAAAAGTTTGTGCGTCTTTAGCCCTAACTTCTTTTTCATTAATAAAATATTTTGATCCTTTGTCCCTTTCTATTCTACGTTTAATCAGAATCTCATCCAGTTGAATATGCCGTCCTTGACCTTCCCTGTGAGAGTTATCCATAGTTATTGATACTTCAGAAATATTTTTTGCCGGCCTATTAGAGGTACCAGAAAAAATTACATCTTCCATTCCTGATCCTCTCATACTTTTTGGCGATGTTTCACCCATACACCATCTTAAAGCTTCAACAATATTTGATTTACCACAACCATTTGGTCCAACTATTCCTGTCAAACCATCTTCAATAAATAAAGTGGTGTTATCAAAAAAAGATTTAAATCCTGATAATTCTAATTTTTTAAATTTCATAGCTATAACAATTTTTTAATTGCCTTTTTAAAATCTTCATAGTCATGTTTACCTTCGTATTTTTTTTCATTAATAAAAATGGTTGGTGTAGAAGTTATGGAATATTTTTTATTACCATTAATTCTTTCATTCAAAATTTCATCCTCTAAAGATTCGTCGTTCAGACAGGATTTAATTTTATCATCATTTAAATTATAATTCCTCGCAATTTTAATCAATTTTAAATTGATACTGTTAATATCTTTTCCTCTAAACCAAGATTCTTGCTTTGCATAAACTTCATTTAAAAAGTTAAATTTTTTTTCATTATCTTGAAAACATTTAAGGACTTTTTCAGCACTTAAAGCTTGCAAATCCAATGGAAAACTATGATGTTCAAATTTGACATAATTAGTATCAATAAATTCTTTTTTAAGTTTTTCGAAAACTTCTCCGTGAAAGTGAGCACAATGGGGACATGAAAGGGAAGAAAAAACTTTAATTGTAATTTTGGCATTCTTATCACCAATTGACGTTAAATTTTTCGTTTCTGATGTATAGGCGTCGACACCATTTAATAAAAATATAAATGTAATAAAATAAAAAAAATTTTTAATTTTATTCATAAGAAGTTCACTTTTTTGCGCTAAAAACATCTATTAAATTACTTAGATTTCTTTTTAAATTTGAGTCCTGTATTTCTTTAATTTTTTTTCCGTATTTAATGCTTTTATCTTTGTCTATTTTATGTTCTTCTTTTTTATCAGTTTTTCTTTTAATTAAAACAAGCCTTACTTCTTTTATAAACTGATATCCAAAAAATGCATTTATTTTATCGATAATATCTTTCTTACTGTATTCTACAAAAAGCTGATCCCCATGATCGACATTTAAAATTAAAACGCCGTTTCTTAGCTCCCTGCCAGTTTTAATAGATTTAGGATAAGCGACATCGGAAATTTTTTTTCCAACCAAACTAGTCCAATTATTAATCATTGATGAATAATTATGACCACCTTTTTTTAAAATTGTTTTTAATCCACGCGGCAAAGACTTTCCAACAGTCTTAATTCCTTGAATGGAATACGCAGATTTATTAATATAATTTTTTTTGCCATGCATGTTAAAACTAATTTATCAAAGAAAATAATTATTTGGTACGATAATAATAGACGCTCTTTACCTTGGCGTGTCTCATTTAATTCACCTAAAAAACTTTACTATAGATTATTAAGTGAATTTATGCTCCAACAAACACAAGTTAAAACTGTAATTCCATATTTTAAAAATTTTGTTGAAAAAATTCCAAATTTAACAACTTTGTCCACCAGCAATAATAAAAAAATTTTAAAGCTCTGGGAGGGTCTAGGTTACTACAGAAGAGCAAAAAATTTACATAAAACAGCGCAAATTTTAATTAAAAAGTACAATGGCAAGCTTCCAAAAAAATTTGAAAAAATTAAAAAATTACCTGGTATTGGAGAATATACAGCTAACGCATTATTAGCATTAGTCTACAATCAACCCCGTATTCCATTTGACGGCAACATAAAGAGAGTTTTTTCTAGACTATTTAATGCAAACTTAGAAAAAAATGAAAAAAAGATAATAAAGATCATTAACGAACAATTTTATACAAATAGAAACGGAGATTTGGCAGAAGCATTAATGGAGTTTGGGGCAATTATTTGTAAACCCAGTAATCCACTATGTAATATTTGTAATCTAAAAAAAAATTGTCAATTTTTCAAGAATGCAACTTTTGCCCCAGTAAATAAAAAACGTCATGATAAAGAGAAAAAATATAACATTTACTGTTATTTAAAAAGGCAAAGAAAAGAAATTGCTTTAACTAGAAATAAAAATTTAAGTTTTTTAAGTAATTTTAAAATTCCAGAAACTAAATTGGCAACATCAAACAATAAAAAAAATAATGGATGGACGTATTTGTGTAATTACAAGAATAATATATCTAATATTAAGATGGATATTAATTTATTTTATAAATTTATAAAAAATAAACCGAAAAAATATATGTGGTATTCAATTGATAGACGCAGCAATGAATTTATACCTTCGTTTACAAAAAAAATTTTTAAAAAAGTAGCTAAGGTTTATAATTAAAAAAAATTACAAAACTCTTTGATTTTTGGATGAATTGACATTTTGAGAAATTAGTCTTTGTCTTAAGTTATCAATGGGGATCATATTACCATCTATTTTATAGTGCCAGTAGGTCCATCCATTGCAGCTTTCTGCTCCAATTATTTTTGCAGCCACTTTATGTATAGAACCTTCTGAATTTTGGTATTTAATACTTCCATCAACCATAATTTTAGCGTTCACCTTCTTCTTTTGATCAAAGACACTCATGCCAGGTTTAACTATTCCTAGTTCAACTAAAGAGCCAAAAGGTATTCGAGGTTTAGATTTATTGTTTTTAATTGTATCAAGGTAATGATCTTCTATTTTTGCCGTTTTTTCTAATCTTTGTTTTGCAGTTTTGAAGTATTTTTTTTCTTTCTCAATTCCAAAATAATTTCTACCCATTTTTTTAGCTACAACTGCTGTAGTACCAGTTCCAAGAAAAGGATCAAATACAAGATCGTTTTTATTAGTAGAAGCCAATAAAATTCTATGTAATAAAGCTTCGGGCTTTTGCGTAGAATGAATTTTTTTTCCATTTTTTTTAATTCTTTCAGAGCCATTGCAAATAGGCAAGTTCCAATCCGATCTCATTTGTAAATCATCATTTAAACATTTTAGTGATTGATAATTGAAAGTGTATTTTGAGTTTTTATTTTTAGAGGCCCAAATTAGAGTTTCATGAGCATTGGTGAATCTTGTTCCTCGAAAGTTTGGCATTGGATTATTTTTTTTCCATATAACATCATTAAGTATCCAATAACCTAAGTTTTGAATGTGATAACCTAATCGAAAAATATTATGATAAGATCCAATAACCCAAAGAGCGCCATTGTCTTTCAAAACTCTTTTACATTCTTTTAGCCATTTTTTACAAAAGTTATCGTAATCTTCAAAACTTTTAAAACAGTCCCACCTGTCGTTTACACCATTTACTTTGCTATTATCTGGTCTTCTGAGTTTTTTTCCTATTTGTAAATTGTATGGAGGATCAGCAAAAACTAAATTAAAAGTTTTATCTGGAATTTTTTTTAAAATCTTTAGAGCATCGCCGTTTTCAATTTTATTAAAATATTTTGACATGATCTAATTCAACGTTAAGTTGAATTAGACTTTAAAAAAAGATTCACGTCAAATGGTTATAAAAAAAAATGAGTCTGTTTGTGTCTAAGAAACTTTTTTAAACAATATGTTGTGTACGGGCCTATAACTTTTTCTGTGATAATTTGTGACTCCAAATTTTTTCAAAGCCTCTAAGTGGTCCTTAGTTCCGTAGCCAAAATTCTTTTGCCACTTATATTCAGGAAATCTTTTTCCTAACTTAATCATGTAAAGATCTCTGTAAACTTTAGCCACAATAGAAGCAGCAGAAATACATTTAATTTTTTGATCTCCTTTAATGATTGTCTTTGAATTTTTTAAATCTTTTGGAGCGTGAGTACCATCAATGAGAAATTGATGTGGTTTTTTTTTAAGTTTTTTTACAGCTCGCTTCATGGAAAGCAATGTAGCATTAAAAATGTTGTATTTATCTATTTCATTGACCGAAGCTAATCCAATAGCGTACCAAGAATTTTGCCTTATATGTTTTGCGATTTTTATTCTATCTTTAAAGGGGATAGTTTTTGAGTCCTTTAAAAATTTCCTTTTAATATTTTTTTTTAGAACTACCACGCATGAAATCACTGGTCCGGCCAAACAACCTCTTCCGACCTCATCTATCCCTGCAAAAATTTTACTTTCCATCTAATTTTATTTTGAGTTCAGAGATTTTTTTTCTTATCATTTTTAAATCTTCCCACGCATATTTTTTTTGATCAGGCTGCCTCATTAAAAAGGCAGGATGAAAAGAGGCAATTATTTGGATAGTAGATTCTCCAAATTTTTTATTTGTCCATTTGCCTCTAGCTTTTGAAATTACCACTTCATTACCTATCAATGCATTTAACGCGGTAGCACCAAGTAATAATAAAATCTTTGGATTAATTAACTCTATATGTTTATTTAAAAAAGGAAGGTATTTTTTTATCTCTTCGTCAGTTGGCCTTCTATTCATTGGGGGTCTAAAATTTACTACGTTAGAGATATAGACGTTTTTTCTGTTTAATTTAATTGCAGCTAACATTTTATCCAAAAGTTTACCAGCCCTACCCACAAAAGGCTTTCCTTCTTTATCTTCGTTTGCACCAGGTCCTTCGCCTACAATCATTATTTTTGCAAAGGGATTTCCATCAGAAAAAACAAGATTTGTGGCGTTTTTTTTTAGATCACAATTTTTAATAGAATTAATTCTTTTTCTGAGCTCTTCGAGTTGATTTAATTTATTTTTAGGAGCGTTATTTTTGTTATTTTTTTTATATCTAACTATGGACTTATTATCGTATACTAGTTCATTATTAATAAGTTTATAATAAAGTTTTTTTTTGTTAGTTTTAAGAGCAGGTTTATTTCTCATAGTTTATGAAAGTTTTTAGTTTTATTTTTAAAATTATATTATATACCTTTATTTTATCAGGTATATTCAATTCATCACATTCCAAAATAATCGGTTTCAATTATGACGCTAAATATATTTCCAATTACTTTTCAGGCTTAGTTTCTTTTGATAATTTTGACTACGTAAATTCACAGAAATTTTTCAAAAGGCTGGATAACTTTGAAACAAAAAATCAAAACTATTCTTCAAAATTTATTCAATCACTAGTTAATTTAGAGAAATATAATGAGGCCTATCTATACGCCAAAAGGTTAGAGGCAAAAGATTTATCCAGTTTTGAAAGCAATCTTATATTGGGTTTATTTGAATTTAAAAAAGAAAATTATACTAAAGCAGAATTTTATTTTGACAGGCTTAAACCAACTTTTAAACATCGATTAATTTTTGACACTTTAAAAAACTCATTAAATTATTGGTTAAAAATTATAAAAACAAAGGATGAAAAAAGCATAAAACCTATCAAAGAGGTAAAATCTATACATAATAACTTACAATTTGTTCAAAACACTTTCGCTCATTGCTACCTTGATACATCTAATACAGAAAAAGAATTTCAAAATATTATCAATAATGAAAAATCTAACTTTTCTAGATACCACTTTTTCTTTGCTAATCATTTGGCGAATAAGAAGAAAATTTCACAGGCAAAAAAAGTTATCAACGTGGCTTCTGAAACTTACCCAAGAAATTTATTAATAAACCAATTTAAAGCAACATTAAATACAAGGGAGAAAAACAAAAATCAATTTAACTGTAAAAATATTGAACAAATCATTGCGGAAGTATTCTATGTCCTTGCAAACGCTTTGAGTGCAACAAGCAACTACCATCTTTCAAATTTTTATATTAATTTGTCGAAATATTTAAATCCCCAATTTTTATCTTACCAATCACTTCTTGCAGAAAATTTTTTAATTTTAAAAAAAAATAATAAGGCAAAGAATATTTATAAAAGATTGGCCAAGATAGGATCTGTTTATCAATGGTATTCTCATAAACAAATTGCTTTAATATTGGAGGAGGAAGACAAAAGCGAGAAAGCCATAAACCATCTATTAAATGCCTACGGCGATATGGAGTCTAATATTTATAGAACTTTTGAATTAGCAAATTTTTTAAGAAATAGTGAAAAATATGAAAAATCAATTGAACTGTATTCAAGCATTTTATTAAAAATCGAAAAAGAACACAAACTATATCCAAAGGTTTTGGATCGAAGAGGTATCGCATATGAAAGAATTAAAAATTGGGAGCTGGCTGAAAAAGATTTAATAAATTCGTTAAAAATATCTCCGAACGATGCTCACGTTATGAATTATCTTGCTTATTCATGGATTGAGAGAGGAGAAAATATTAATAAGGCTTTGGGAATGTTAAGAAAAGCAAATAATTTAGAAAAGAACAATGGCTATATAACTGACTCATTGGGGTGGGCCTTATATAAATTAAATAATTTTTTAGAAGCAAAAAAATATCTTCAACTAGCAATAGTTTTAATGCCAAGAGATCCTATTATCAATGATCATTTTGCAGATTGTTTGTGGATGAATAATAAAAAAATTCAAGCAAGATATTATTGGAAATACGTTTTAAGTTTAGACTCTGCTGAAGAAGAATTGAAAAAAATAATAAACGATAAATTATTGTTTGGCTTAGAAAAGACATAAAATCATGAGAGGTCAAATTTTAAAATCATATTGTAAAATCAATTTGTTTTTAAGCGTAGGAAGAAAATTAAAAAGATATAAACTTCATAATATTCAATCTTTAATTTTTTTTATTAATTTATATGACCAAATTCAAATCAAAAAAATTAATAGTTCTAAAGATAACATTAAATTTTTTGGTAAATTTAGTAATTATGTAAATAAAAAAAACAATTCAATAACCAAATCTTTATCACTGCTAAGAACCAGAGGATTTATAAATGAAAAAGATAAATTCAAAATAACAGTTAAAAAAAACGTTCCAGTTTTTTCAGGCTTTGGAGGGGGATCAAGCAATGCTGCTGCACTTATAAAATTTTTTACAAAAAAAAGAAAAATTTCTAGAAAAACTATGGATTATTTTTCGAAAATATTAGGTTCAGATTTTAGACTTTTTTTTTACCCTCCTCAGTTATTCCAAAGAAATCTATTTAAAATCACCAAATTTAAAAAAAAATATAATTTTTATTTTATTTTAGTTTATCCTTTTCTGAGATCGTCAACAAAAAATATCTACGGACAATTTAGAAATTACAAAACAATTGAAAATAGAAATAATTATCAGGTAAATTCTAAACTTAAAATGATTCAAAATATGAAATTTGAAGAAAATTCTTTGGAAAAAATAGTAGCGTTAAAGTATCCCGTAATAAAAAAAATTTTAAATGAACTAAAATTAATTAAAAATTGTCAGTTCTCAAGAATTACGGGATCTGGTTCGGCATGTTTTGGCCTATTTTTAACACAAAGAAGTGCAGATTTAGGTTTAAGCAAAATTAAAAAAAAATTCCCTAAATTTTGGTGTGTTATCGGGAAAACTATTTAAAATTGTTTTTTTATGGTATATCAAAAATTACTTTGGGGCGTAGCCAAGTGGTAAGGCAGTGGTTTTTGGTACCACCATCCTAGGTTCGAATCCTAGCGCCCCAGCCAAATTATGCTTGTATTTTCTAAAGAAAAAAGTTTTTTTAATTTAATAAAAAGAAAGTTTTTTCCCTTTCACAAATCAAAAGAGGTAAAAAAAATTTTTAGCATTCTTAGTCAAGGCAGCGAAAACAAACAAGCAGCAATGTTTGTTGGAGGTTGCGTTAGAAAATATCTATCAAATGAAAAAATTGACGATATTGATATAGCCACTGTTTACACACCGCATCAAGTGATAGAAAAATTTAAAAATTCTAATATCGAAGTAAAAAAAACAGGAATTGATCATGGAACTCTCACTTTAGTTTTGAACAATAGGAATTTTGAAATTACAACTTTACGCGAAGATATCTCAACAGATGGTAGGCACGCGAACGTCTCTTTCACAGATAATTGGGAGAAAGATTCCGAAAGACGTGATTTTACAATCAATGCTATTTATTTAAATCAAAAAGGAAAAGTTTTTGATCCTCAATTAGGAGTTAAAGATCTGAAAAAGAAAGAAATAAAATTTATTGGAGATCCTCAACAAAGAATAAAAGAAGATTATCTAAGAATTTTGCGATACATAAGATTTTCAATTCAATATGAGGATTTTAAAGAAGATAGTGCAGCCTTAAAAGCAATCCAATTAAATCTTAATGGCATTACAGAACTTTCAAAAGAAAGAGTTTACAGCGAGTTGGAAAAAATTTTAAAATTAAAAAATTTTGAAGATATATTTAAAAGCCAAATGCTATTAGATATATTTAGATTAATTTTTCCTGAATTTAAATATCTTGAGAGAGCCAAAAATTTTACAAAAATTAGAAGTTTAAAACAAATCAATTTACAAAAAGATATTATACTGGCTTCACTGCTAATTGATTCTTCAAATAATCATGAGTATTTTTCCCACAAACACCATGTTTCCAACGAAATAAAAAATATACTTAATTTTTATGCCAAATGTTTAAAATTAATAAATCAAAATCAAAATTTCTTTGAAAAAGATTTAAGAAAAAATATTTTTTACCATGGTAAAGAAAAAATCAAATTAGTATTTTTACTTTATAGTATTATTAACGATAAAATTGAACCATCCAAGTTGGCAACTTTTATCTCAAAAGTTGATGGAATGTTAATACCAAAATTTCCCATATCTGGAGATTATTTAAAAAAACACGGATATAAAACTGGTAAAATTCTTGGAAAAAAACTTAAATCATTAGAAGAAAAATGGATTGAAAATAATTTTGTTATGGATAAAAAAGTAGTTGAAAAATCTTTGGATGAAATTAATAAAAATTAAATATATTTAACTTCAATTATCTCGAAATTTTTTTCTCCAGCTGGCGTTGTAACTGTTATCGTTTCTTTTTTCTTTTTTCCTATCAAGGCTTTGCCCATTGGAGATCTAAAATAAATGTAATTTTTTGTGGCGTCAGCTTCATCTTTACCGACTATTTTATAAGTTTTTTTAATATTAATTTCTAAATCGATTAAATGAACTGTTGAACCAAATATTACATTATCTTTTTTTTCTAATTTTGTTACATCAATAACATTTGCTCTAGCAATTAAATCATTTATTTCAATTATTCTACCCTCAATTTTTGATTGCTCTTCTTTTGCAGCGTGATATTCCGCATTTTCTTTTAAATCACCATGCCCTCTAGCTTCTGCAATCGCCTCAACTATTTTAGGTCGTTTGATATTTTTTAATTCTTCTAATTCTTTTTTTAATTTCTCAAGTCCTTGTGATGTTATTGGTTCTTTTTCCATAAAATTATTTCCATTTCGCCGTTGGCGGCATAGACATCAATATAGCTTCTGGATTACCATTGCTGTTTAACCCAAATTTTGTACCTCGATCATATAATAAATTAAATTCAACATATCTACCTCGTTTTAATAATTGAATTTCTTTTTCCTTTTTTGTCCACTTTAAATACATTTTCTTTCTCATAATTTTCTCAACTAAATCAGCAAAAGTAATACCCACATCCTTAATAAATAAAAAATCTTTTTCCCAATTATCCATTTTATAGTCAAAAAAGATTCCACCTATACCACGAGGCTCTTTTCTGTGTGGTAGGTAAAAATATTCATCGCACCATTTTTTATATTTTGAATAATATTTTTTATTGTGAAGATTACACATTTTTTTTAATTTATTGTGAAAATATTTTTTTTCTTTAACATCTGCAAGGCAAGGTGTTACGTCCATGCCACCTCCAAACCATCTTTTTTGAGTACAAATAAATCTAGTGTTAAAATGCATCGCTGGAACTTTAGGATTTTTTGGATGAAATACTACCGAGATACCTGAAGACCAAAAATAAGTATTATTTTTTGTTCCCGGAATTGTTTTTGCAAATTCTTTAGGAAACCTGCCTATAACGTTTGAAAAGGCAACACCACCTTTTTCAACTACTTCACCCTTTATGGTTCTAAATTCCCCGTATTTCCATTTATTTCTTTTGAATTTTATATTAGAGCCATATTCCCTTTCTAACTGTTCAACATTATTACAAATAATATTTTGTAATTTTATAAACCATTCTTTTGTTAATTTTTTTTTTGTTTCTATTTTCATTTTTCTATAAATTAGAATTTTGTCTTAAAGCCTCAGACGCAACAATTGCTACTGCTATAGCTATATTAAGAGATCTTGCTTTTTCACTCAATTTAACTTTTATTTTATCTTTAATCTGTTTATGTATTTCATTGGGTACCCCGGCACTTTCTCTTCCAAAAAGCAAAATGTCTTTTTTTTTAAATTTAAACATGTGATAAGATTTTTTTGCTTTTGTTGTCATTAACACAATTCTTGATTTAGGATTTTTTTTTCTAAAACTTTTGAAATTCTGATATCTTAAAATTTTACTTATTTCAGCATAATCCATTGCCACTCTTCTAAATCTTGGATCGTCTAGGTTGAATCCACACGGTTCAATAATATGAATTTTAAGATTTAAACACGCGGCTAGTCTAACAATTGCCGCTGTATTTTGGGGAATATCTGGCTTATAAAGCGCAATATTAATCATTATAACTTAATTTATGTGTCATTCTGACCCTGGTATGTTTTGTAAATTAGTCTTAGTTTAATTGATAATCAATGGTAAATAAATTTTATGGATGAATCAGGAAAAAAAAATAATAGAAGAGATTTTCTCTTCACAGCCAGTTATACAGTAGGGGCGGTAGGTTTAGGGGCGACAGTTTGGCCGTTCATTGATCAAATGAATCCTGATAGCTCGGTAAAAGCTCTAGCAAAAATTGAAGTAGATCTAAGTCAAGTCGAGCTAGGTAAATCTATTACAGTATTGTGGAGAGGTAAGCCGGTTTTTATAAAGCGAAGAACTAAATCAGAAATTTCCGAAGCACAGGCTGTGAGTTTAGAAGAATTAAAAGATCCTCAAAAAGACGAAGATAGAGTAAAAAATCCCGAATGGTTAGTGATGCTAGGTATTTGCACTCATCTAGGATGTGTTCCTTTGGCAAACAAAGGTGAATACAACGGCTGGTTCTGCCCTTGTCATGGCTCGCACTACGATACTTCAGGCAGAATTAGAAAAGGTCCAGCACCTGTCAACATGGAAATTCCTAGATATGAATTTGTCGACAACAATACAATTAAGATAGGATAGTAATTTATGAGCGATCATACTTACACACCATCATCGAAGTTTGGAAAATGGTTTAATGATAGACTACCTTTGTTATCTCTTAGTGCGCACTTTAGAGAATACCCAACTCCTAAAAATTTAAATTACTGGTGGACCTTTGGAGCAATATTAACTTTTTGTTTAGTTGCACAAATTGCTACCGGCATTGTACTAGCTATGCACTATGTTGCTCATGCAGATTTGGCATTCGATAGCATTGAACATATAATGCGAGATGTTAATTATGGATGGCTTTTAAGATATCTTCATAGTAACGGTTCATCAATGTTCTTTCTTGCAGTCTACGTTCACATTTTTAGATCTTTATTTTATGGATCGCATAAATCTCCAAGAGAAATAATTTGGATACTGGGAGTGCTTATTTATATACTAATGATGGCTACAGCATTTATGGGGTATGTTTTACCTTGGGGGCAAATGAGTTTTTGGGCCGCTACAGTAATAACAAATTTGTTTACTGCAATACCTCTGATCGGAGAGAGTATCACTACTTGGTTCTGGGGAGGATATGCGGTAGACAATCCTACTTTAAATAGATTTTATAGTTTACACTACTTAGTTCCATTTCTAATTTTAGGCTTAGTAATTTTACATATTTGGGCACTACATGTTCCAGGGAATAATAATCCGACAGGAATTGAAATTAAACAACCTTCGAAAGGCACCATACCATTTCATCCACATATAACTATTAAAGACCTCTTTGCTTTATTAGTATTTTTAATTATTTTTTTGGGTTTTGTTTTTTTCTCTCCAGATGTTTTGGGTCATCCCGATAATTATATACCTGCAAATCCTATGGTAACACCTTACCATATTGTTCCAGAATGGTACTTGCTTCCTTTTTATGCAATTTTGAGATCTGTTCCAGATAAATTGGGCGGGGTGGTATTACTATTTGCATCTCTACTCATACTTCTTGCTCTGCCTTGGTTGGATAGAAGCAAGGTAAGATCTGCAGTTTTTAGACCAATTTATAAACAATTTTTTTGGTTGTTTGTTATCGATATCTTAGTGTTGGGTTACATGGGCGCCATGCCAGCCGAAGGAACATATCTATTGATAGCTAGGATTGGGACTGCGTACTATTTTTTACATTTTCTAATTATTTTACCCTTCGTTAGCCTTGTGGAAAAAACAGATCCATTACCCGCGAGTATTTCCGAACCCGTTTTAACAGAAAAAGATAAATCCGATGTTTCAGAATAAATTTTTATATTTTAAAGCCAATTTAGCTTTCAGCTTATTTTTTTTATTTATAATTTCTTCCACAAATTTATTTGCAGATACTGAATTATTAAAGGTTAATTGGAAATTTCAGGGTATTACAGGAAAATTTGATCGCTCTTCTCTTCAAAGAGGATATCAAGTTTACAACGAGGTTTGTTCTTCTTGCCACTCAATGCGACTTCTTAGCTATAGAAATTTAGGGGAAAAAGGCGGTCCTGAATTTTCTGCCGATCAAGTAAAAGCCATAGCTGCAACCTTTGAAGTGACGGATGGACCAGATAACCAAGGAGAAATGTTCACAAGACCTGGAAAACCATCAGACAAATTTGTTTTACCATATCCTAATGTACAAGCTTCAACGGCTGCCAATGGTGGAGCATATCCTCCAGATATGTCAGTATTAGTTAAAGCAAGAAAAGGTGGAGCAAACTACATATATTCTGTTCTTATGGGTTATGACGAACCTCCTCAAGATTTTAAACTAGAAGAGGGAGTTTATTATAATAAATATATGGATGGCAATAAAATCAAAATGTCAAAACCTCTTCTGGACGGTTCAGTTGATTACGTAGACGGAACCAATGCTACCGAAGATCAGATGGCAAAAGATGTAACAGTCTTTTTGACTTGGGCAGCTGATCCACATCTAGAAGCAAGGCATAAAACGGGAGTAAAAGTTCTTATTTTCTTAATTATACTTACCGGACTAGTTTATTTGAGTATGAAAAGATTGTGGTCAAGGATTGACCCTGAAGTATAAAACATCACCATCTTTGACTAAATAATTTTTACCTTCAACTCTTAACTTCCCATTTTCTTTCGCTTTTTCAAAACTTCCATATTTTTCAAAATCTTCAAAAGAGACAGTCTCAGCTCTTATAAAATTTTTTTCAAAGTCAGTATGTATAACCCCGGCTGCTTTCTGAGCCTCTGTATTTTTCTTTATTGTCCATGCTCTAGATTCTTCTGGGCCAGAGGTAAAAAAAGTATTTAAATTGAGCAAATCATACCCGGTTTTTATTAACTGATTTAAGCCTGTTTTTTCCAAGCCTGTATTTTTCATATATACTTCTCTCTCTTCTGGTTTTAAATCCATTATTTGATCCTCTATATCTGCACATATAATTATAAATTTTTGATTTGGATATTTTTTTTTTAAAATTTCAGTATAACTGTTGCCAGTTTGCACATTTTTTTCATCGACGTTACAGACTATTATGTAAGGTTTAATTGAAATCAATCCTACTTCCCCAAGAGTTTTTTTGCTGTCAACGTCATCATATTTATTTAAATCATCACCTTTATTTAGTTTTTTAAGCACACTCTCCAGTAGGTTAATTTGTTTTTCTGTCATTTTCTTTTTCATATTTTTTTGAAGTTTTTTTTCAATTTGGTTTATATCCGCTAATAATATTTCAGTTTTGACTGTTTCGAGATCGTTTACAGGGTCTATTTGTTTGCTCACATGCTGTATTTTTTCAGAGTCAAAACATCTAACCAAGTGAATTATTGAATCTACCTCTCTTATATGTGAAAGGAACTTGTTTCCAAGCCCTTCGCCTTTTGAAGCACCTTTTACTAAGCCGGCAATGTCTACAAATGTGATATTTACATTTATTTTTTTTTTTGAATTTGAAAGTTTGGATAGTGTATCCAATCTTTTATCGAGTACATCAACAACGCCAATATTTGGATCTATTGTACAAAAAGGAAAGTTAGCGGCCTGTGCATTTTTTGAAGATGTTAGTGCATTAAACAAAGTTGATTTACCAACATTTGGTAATCCAACTATTCCGCACTTAAATCCCATGTAAATTTTGATTTACCTTGCTTGAAAAAGTTTCTATTTCTTTATTAATAAGAGTTGGAACAAGTTTTACTATATTTTCAGTAACATCTTGAATTTTTTCATCTTCATTATCGTCAAAATCTTCTAAAACATGACTGTTTGATTTTTTATCTTCCTTAGGATGTCCAATTCCAACTCTAACTCTTGAATAATCTTTGCCGATTGATTTATCTATTGATTCTATACCGTTGTGCCCAGCGCTACCTCCTCCAAATTTAGCTTTAATTTTACCCAAATTAATATCCATATCATCGTGAAAAACAAAGACATCTTTTGCATCAATTTTAAAATATTCAACAAGCTCTTTGATACAAATGCCAGAATTATTCATAAAAGTCAGAGGTTTTATCGCATAAACTTTCTTATCATCAATCTTGCCAGTAGTTAAAAGACCTTTAAATTTAGGTTTTTGTTTTGAAAGATTGAACTGTTTGTTGATAGCATCAATAATTTTAAAACCAATATTATGTCTATTATTTATATTGTTGGGACCTGGATTTCCTAAGCCTACTAATAAAAGCATATAAATTTATTTTTTTTCTTGTTTTTTTTCTGCAGCAGGTTTTTTATCGCCAGCTTGTTTCTTGTCGCCACTTTGCTCTTTTCCTTTATCGTCTTTTTTAGCAGCTTCGCCTTCTTTAGTTGGTGCCGTAGTAGCCTCACCCTCAGCTGTCGCAGCAACCTCACCCTCAGCGCCTTCTGCAGGAACTTCTTCAGTAGGTTTTTCGGTTTCTTTTACAACTGTTGGAGGAGCAACAGTTGCTACAACGAAATCTCTATCTGTTATGGTTGGCTTGGTATCAGTCGGTAACTTAACAGACGATATTTTTATACTGGCACCAATATCTAGTCCGGTTAAATCAATTTCAATATTTTCAGGAATTTTTTCAGCAATACATTGTAATTCAACTTTACGTCTAACAACATTTAAGACGCCGCCTCTTTTTAATCCAGGGGAATCATTTTTGTTTTTGAATGTTACTGGAATTTCTAAAATAATTTTTGAACCATCAACAACACGCATGAAATCAATATGAGCAGGTTTGTCGGAAATTACATTATAAGAGATATCTCTAGGAACAACTTTTTCTGTTTTTCCATCTATATTTAGATTAATTACAGTGGAAAGAAACGATTCTGAATTAAAAATCTCATTTAAATATTTTTCTTCAACACTTATTTTTAAGTTTGGATTTTTACCACCATATAGTACAGCGGGTATTAGCCCTTTAGTTCTCAAAGCATTTAGCTGTCCAGCAGTTTTTGTCTCTCGTCTGATGGCTTTTAAACTGTTTGTCATTTGAATGTGCAGTAATTTAACCCAACTTTAAAATAAAACAAGTCCTAATTGAACAAACTAGACACAGACGTTGAGTTTGAAATCCTTTTTATAGCTTCGGCCATAAGAGGAGCAATAGATAACACTTGTATTTTACTCACATTTTTTATTTTTTTAGTATTATCAATACTATCAGTAATTATTAATTTATTGATTTTTGATTTTTTAATTTTGTTTATTGCTTCTCCACTTAATACAGCGTGTGTAACAAACACATAAACACTTTTTGCACCTTCTCTGATTAATGCATCTACCGCATTAACAATAGTTCCTCCGCTATCAATTATATCATCCACTATTATGCATTCTTTATTTTGAACGTTACCAATAATCCTCATCACCTGAGATTTTCCTGGCTGCAATCTTCTTTTATCTATAATTGCTAAATCAACATTAATTTTTGTTGCTAAACCTCTTGTTCTTTGAACTCCTCCAACATCAGGAGAAACACATATAAGATTTTTATTTTTAAGATTTTTTTTTATGTATCTAGCAAATAATGGAGTGGTAAATAAATTATCTACAGGTATGTCAAAAAAACCTTGAATTTGTCCCGAGTGCAAATCTACTGTTACAATTCTGCTTGCACCTGCATTAGTAATCAGGTTGGACACAAGTTTTGCAGAAATAGAAGTTCTGGGAACTACTTTTCTATCTTGTCTTGCATATCCAAAATAAGGAATTACCGCAGTAATGTTTTTTGCAGACGATCTTCTTAGTGCGTCGATACAAAGAAGTAATTCCATCAGATTATCATTGGCGGGTGTCGATGTAGATTGAATTACAAAAACACTATTCCCTCTAATATTTTCATTTATTTCAACATACACTTCACCATCTGCAAAACTTTTAATGTTTGTGTTGACTAATTTTAGCTTGAGTTGTCTGGCTATATTTCTGCTTAATGAGAGATTGCTTGTTCCTGATAAAATTTTCATTAGGACATCATCTTTATACATCCATTAATTAAAGTTTTCAATTAATTTTGTAAATCAAATCTTTTTTATTACAGATATACATCTTCCATAGTCTTGTTGGCCTAATTTTGAAGCCCTTCTAAAACTAAAGTATTCATTTTCATTAGAAAAACTATCGATTAGTATATTATCTATTTTCTGAATGTCGAAATTTTTAAACTTACTATTGACAAATGCTCTTAAGTCAAAATTAAAAGTATTTTTATTATTTTTTGAGAAAAACTGTTCACTATTTTTAGATTTTTTAGAAAACTCTAAATAAAAATCATTTTTAACTTCGTAATTCTCTTTGGAAATACAAGGGCCAATTGATACAATTAGGTTTTTCTGATTTCCGCCCATCTCTTTAAGTTTTTCTAAAGTGTTTTCGATGATTTCATTTAGAGCACCCTTCCAACCGGCATGAATACATCCAATGATTTTGTTATATTTTTCGTAAATAAGAATCGGAATACAATCTGCGGTTAAAACACATAATGCCAAAGAGTTTTTTTTTGTTAACATCGCATCACAGTTAACTCGATTGAAATTGTTATTTGTTTCAATTATTTTTACTTTGTTGCCATGCGTTTGATTCATCAATATTAAATTTTTTTTTTCAATTTTAAAAATGTTTGAGACGATATCTAAATTTTTATTAACATTTTTTTTGTCATCTCTACTTCCAATTCCACAGTTGAGGCTTTTATAAATATCAGTTGAGATTCCATTTTTTCTTGAAAAAAAACAATGCTGAATATCACTATTTTTTTTTAAATTATCTGAGTAGAACATTAGTTAAACGCTAATGAAAATTTACAATTTTTATTTTTTGCGAAAATTACTTTAAAATTCTCTCCCATCATGCTGGGATCGATTAATCTTTTCAGTCTTAGATATAAACTGGATTTATCTTTAAAGCTCATTTTATTACTTAGTGTTTCGACACGTTGAATAATGCCCATTTTTTGAAGGAATCTACTTTGATTTATAATTTTCTCTACAATTAGACCATTGTAGCTAAAATATTTTTTGTAAAGATCGAAGTTTACTAAAGCAGTAATATCAGCGTTTCCAATATTTTTATTAACACTGTTAAATTTATGATTTTTTACTGATTGCAGGGTATCAATATTTTTTTTTATTTTATAACCATAATCAATAAAGAGAGCCCCTCCATTTAATTTTTTTATCTTTTTACAAATAGTCCTTAGTTCTCTAAATCCGTATTCAGGATATTCAATAATGCCATTGTGTTTTAAGAGTTCATAATTTTGTAGTTTGCTAATTTGTTTTTTTACTGCTTTTTTAAATATGAGATTTACTCGATCTTTGCTTAAAGTTGCATATCTTTCATAAACGTTATTGTTTATTTTTTTGAATTGTTTAATGGGCAGGGCATCCAAGAACTCATTACCAAAAAATATTACCGGCCCTTTTTTAATTTGGTGTAAATTTTTTATCCAGGATACTTTTTTTGAAATTATTCTTTTTTTTTGAATTTTAATTAGTTTTTCGCTTTTTTCATAAAGTTTAATATTAATAGAATTAAAAATCTCAGGAAAATTTTTAAGAGTTTTTAACAAGGTGAAACAAAAATCCCCATTTCCTGGTCCAAGTTCAATAAAATTTATATTTTTAGGTTTTTTTAAATTTTCCCAAAAATTGATAACCCATATAACAATCATTTCGCAAAAGACATTTGATATATTTGGAGCAGTTATATAGTCCCCTTTAATTCCAAAGGGATTATTTTTTGAATAATAACCAACATTTCTATCGTATAAAACTTTTTCTAGATATAGGTCTAGAGATATTGATTTAGATTTATCGAAAATTTTATCTATTTTTTTCATCAAAGATAATTTTAAACATAAATAAAAAACCAAAAAAAATCATTACGACACTTAAAATTGAGCCCATACTAAAATAGTTGAAAATATAACCAATATGTGCATCTGGCTCTCTGAACTGCTCACATGCTAATCTAAATGTTCCATATAAAATTAAAAAAATACTAGAAACTAAACCAAAATAAGATTTTTTGTTAAAAATAATTATATTAAGTATTAAAAACAATACAAACCCCTCCAATAAAGCTTCATAAATTTGAGATGGGTGTCTCACATTTGAATCAACTTCTGGAAAAATTACACCCCAGGGCTTTTCAGTTGGAATCCCATATAATTCTCCATTTATAAAATTTGCAATTCTACCGAAAAAAATTCCAATAGG
>JAGFWA010000059.1 GCA_017640245.1 Pelagibacteraceae bacterium | reverse complement strand
CCAGATGGGAAGCCGCTAAATTATATGAAAAAGAATTAACAAAATTAATTCAATCGCTTTCGATAAAAAAATGCTCAAAAAAAATACTAAAGAAGACTGGAAAAACTTTTGAGCCATACAGAGTTTTCTTAAGACCATTAAGAAATAAAATGAGAACTACTCATAGGTTAATTGAACAGCATTTAGTAAGTAAAAAACCATTAGATCAAAAAAAACTTTTATCAACAAAAGAGGAAATTTTAAGACCCCTGAGAGCTGTAAGAGAGTCTTTAGAACAAAATCAAAGTGAAAATATTGCAAGTGGGGATTTGCTAGATTTGATGAGAAGAACAAAGTGTTTTGGTGTTAACCTAGCTAAATTAGATATTAGACAAGAGTCTTCAAGACATTCACAATTAATTTCTGAATTTATAAAAAGAAAATATAATTCAAATTATTCTTTGTGGAACGAAGTTAAAAGATTAAATTTTCTGTCTTCTAAAATTAAAAACAAAAAAAATATAATTAATAATTTTAAATTTAAAAATAAAGAAAATAAGGAAGTATGGTCAACTTTTAATATACTTGCTGACGAACCTAAAGAATGTTTAGGTGCATATGTAGTTTCAATGACATCTTCAGCATCTGATATTTTGTCGGTTTCTTTTTTACAAAAAGAAGCAAGAATTAAAAATAAATTAAGAGTAGTTCCTCTATTTGAAACATTAGATGATTTAAAAAATGCAAAATTGATAATGAAAAAACTATTTTCATTAAAATGGTATGCAAAATTAATTAATTATAACCAAGAAATTATGATTGGATATTCAGATTCTAGTAAAGATGCTGGAAAACTATCTGCAAGTTGGCATCAATATAAAATGCAAGAAGATATAATTAAGATTGCAAAAAAATATAAAATAAATGTCTCCTTCTTTCATGGCAGAGGAGGATCAGCGGGACGAGGAGGAGGTCCAATTCAAGCCACACTCAGATCTCAACCTCCAAGTTCTGTTAATGGAGAAATTCGAATAACAGATCAAGGAGAAGTGATACAGCAAAAATATGGTTATGAACCATTAGCAAAATATAATCTTTGTAGCTACATAGGAGCCGTGATGGAAGCAACTTTAAATCCACCACCACAACCTAAAGACAAATGGAGAAAATTAATTGAAAAAATGTCAGAAATTTCGACTAGTTCATACAGAAAAAGTATTAATGAGAGTTCAGACTTTATAAGATATTTCAAAACGGTTACTCCGCATGTTGCGTTAGGAAAATTATCAATTGGATCGAGACCATCAAAAAGAAAAAATATTGATAATATTAAAAGTTTAAGAGCTATCCCTTGGGTATTTGCTTGGACACAAATTAGATTAATGTTGCCAGCATGGCTTGGTAGTGCAGAGGCCCTAAGATATTCATCAATAAAAAAATTTAAAGCAACCTTAATAGACATGGAAAAAAATTGGCCATTTTTTAATTCCACAATAGATATTTTAGATATGGTTATTTCAAAAGTTGATCCTGAAATATCTAAAGTCTATGAAAATAATTTAGCTGATGAAAAATTAAAGAGAGTTGGAAAAAAGTTAAGATTCCAATTTGAATCTGTAAAAAAATTAAATAAAACAATTACACCCAAAGAAATTATAAAAGCAAGGAAGCAGTTTAGGACATCAGTAATTGTAAGAAATATTTATTCAGAAGTTCTAAATATTTTACAAGCAGTAGTCATGAGTAAACTTTCGAATAAAAAAATACAAAAAATACAAAAAAAATATCTTGACGATGCAATGATGACTTCAATAGCTGGTATATCAGCAGCAATGAAGAATACAGGTTAAAATTTAAATCATGAAAAAACTTTTAGGGATCTTGGTTCTGGGTTTGGTATTTTATATTAAAAAGAAGGGCGAGATTTCTCGCCCTTCTAAAGCATTCAAGAAAATTTAATCTCTGATTGCGTAAGCAACAACACCAACTTCGGATACATCGGTTCCAAGTTTTTCTGCTTTTGCGCTTAATCTGATGCCAATTGTTTGTTTCATTGTTATCCAAACTATGAATGAAGCAGCAAATACAAAAACATTAATAGAAATTATTCCTAATAATTGACTAGAAAAAGTAACATCACTATTTGTTAATGGTACTGCCAAGGTTCCCCAAATTCCCGCAAACAAGTGCGCAGGTATTGCTCCAACAACATCATCTATTTTAAGTTTGTTTAGCAGTTGAGTACCATACACGACTATAACTCCACCTACTCCACCGATTAATATTGCTTCATAAGGTAAAGGTGTATCTGGTCCAGCTGTAATTGCTACCAATCCAGCTATGGCACCGTTTAACATTTGTATGACATCTGTCCTTCCATAAACAAATCTTGTAATAAACGCAGCAACCATTACTCCTCCGCAAGCAGCTAAGTTTGTATTAAGAAATATTGTGGAAACAGAAACAGAATCATCTAGTGTTCCTAATGCTAATTGAGATCCTCCATTAAAACCAAACCAACCCAACCATAAAATAAATACTCCGAGCGTTGCTAACGGAATAGATGAGGCCGCAAATGGTTTCATAGGTTTTACATCGCCATTTTTAAAACGACCCAATCTTGGCCCAAGTAGAATAGCACCTGCCAGAGCAGCTGCGCCACCACATGAGTGAACCAATGTTGAACCAGCAAAATCTGAAAACCCTTTAACAGCTAACCAGCCTCCACCCCATTGCCAACCCATTTGAATGGGATAAATAATTCCAGTTAATATTGCGGTAAATAAAAAGAATGGCCATAATCTTACTCTCTCAGCCATTGTGCCAGATACAATCGAAGCAGCTGTTGCACAAAAAACCATTTGGAAAAGCCAATCCGATCCATCTGAATACCCTGTTTCTAATGCACTTGCATCACTCCAAGGTGTAAAACTTCCTATAAAACCCCCCTCTGGAATTCCATAAGCCACGTTATAACCAAATAACCAAAACATTATTCCGGCAATTGAAAATAAGCCAATGTTTTTGGCACAAATTACAGCTACGCTTTTTGATGTTACAAGACCAGACTCAAGCATACAAAAACCTGCGGCCATAAACATCACAAGAAATGCAGCAACTAAAAACAAAAATGTATTTAGTATAAAACCTACCTCAGCTGAAACAGTTGTTTCTGCATGACTTGATGTAGTTAAAGTCATTAAGAAAACTAATGATATTATAAATTTCGATATTTTCATTCTAACCTCCTATTATTGAAGCTATCTACATTTTCATAAAATTTAATTCCAGTGAAATTATTGCAATACATATATGCATTAGCAAAATACTTCCGATAGGAAAATGGTCTAGAATTAAAAAAGATAAAAATATTAAAACTCCAACAGGTAAGTTTAATGTTTATAATGCTCGCCTAGACGTCTATTAAAAAATAAAAAAAAGTTTCACAATCAAAAATACTTTCTTAAAAAATTTTTAAATTATTAGCGTAAATAAATTAAGGCTCATTTTTCAGAATTACATTCAGCAAAAGGGGGAAATTATTGCTGAAGGCAATCCTGATTATAAAATAAACTTGTTAATTGATCCTAGAATTTATTTCCAATGATATTAATGCAATTCAAATATGCATTAGCAAAATTTTTATTTGATTTAGGTCAATGTAAAATCCACCAAAATGTTAAATACTTCTTCGTATTAAATTCTTATAATAAATAATGAACAAGATAACTGCATATATTGTATTAGTAATGAAGAGAATAACTCAATGTTAGAAGGTGATCAGAAGCCCAGCCACTTGGGTTAATCACTTACCAATGGACTTACCAATGAAATCGCTAACATTAGATCACAAACCTTCACAAGCAATCAGATTTCAACTGATTTAAGAAAATTTTCCGCTGATGATGCTTCACAAATGGCGGTATCTGCTTCTTCTTTGATGTTCAAAACTTTTAGGTTGTCGATCAACATAGCATATCTTTTTCATCCATTAGTTATCTCTTCAATCCTGCTAGAATCATAACAAAACTGCGGATTCTAGGCTACTAAAATCTGATCTAACTTACCATGCCCACTTACCAATGACTTACCAATAAAAATGAATGTCAGAGCTTAGCCTGTATTCTTCATTGCTGCTGATATACCAGCTATTGAAGTCATCATTGCATCGT
>JAGFWA010000058.1 GCA_017640245.1 Pelagibacteraceae bacterium | reverse complement strand
TATATAAAAAGAAATGATCCAAGGGATGTTTTTCTTAGTAGCAATTTTAAAAAGCTAAACGAATGTGATGAAAAATCTGTTATTGGGACAAGTTCTTTTAGAAGAAAAGCCCAAGCACAACTTTTAAATAATAAACTGATCTATCAAGATATTAGAGGCAATATAGATACAAGAATATCAAAATTAAAAAATAAAGAATTTGATGGCATTATTTTAGCTTACGCAGGTTTAATTAGCTTAAATTTACAAAAAGAAATTAAACAAATTTTTACAATTGACGAAATGCTTCCTTCGATTGGTCAAGGAATAATTGCTGTTCAATATAAAAAAAACAATGAAGATATTTTTGAAATTCTTCAAAAGATTAATCATAAAGATACAGAATTCTGTGCTATCGCCGAAAGAGAAATGCTAAAGATTATTGGAGGAGATTGTGCTACTGCCGTAGGCGGTTTAGCAACAATTGTAGAAAATAAAATTTTTTTTAAATGTCAACTTTTTTCGGATGATGGAACAAAATCATTCTTTTGTGAATTAGAAGGTGAAAAAGTTGAAGCAAAAAATATTGGTAAAGAAGTTGGTGCTAAACTTTTAGAAAAAGCGGGAAATAAATTTAAAGGCAAATAATGCATGTATTAGTTACTAGACCAATTCAGGATAGTTTTGAAATTATTTTAGAACTAAAAAAAAGAAGTTATGATTTTACCCATATTCCTCTTCTAAAAATTGATTACTTGGATGTAAAAGAAATAAATTTAAAAGACTATGAAATTGCAATATTTACTAGCGCGAATGCAGTAAGAAGCATCCAGGAACATGTTCGAAAGAATAAAAAAATTAAATGTTACTGTGTTGGAAGATTTACCGAAAAAGTGGCTAAAAATTTTGGATTTTTAAATACTATTTCAGCCGAGGGTTCAGTCAATGCTTTAAAAAATTTAATAATCAATTCAGAAAAAAATAACAATTTTAAAAAGATCATTTACCTTTGTGGAGATCACACTAGTTTTGATTTAGAAAAAGAACTAAAAACAGAAGGTTTAAAAATTAACAAAGTGGTTACTTATTCTTCCGAAGTTATTTCTGAGGTTGACAAAGAAAGTATCAAAAAAGTCAAAGAGCACTTACCCGATGTTATATTTATTTATTCTTCAAGAGGCGCAGAAGGTTTGATGAAAATTGTTGAAAAATACTCTTTATATCAATTATTGAAAGAGTCAGTTGTTGCATGTATGAGTAACAAGATCGTTGAGCATTTTAAAAATAATAAATGGAAAAAAATTGATAAATTTAATCCAGGTGAGGAATTAATTAAAATTGAACAACTAAAAAAATGAATATTTTTGAAAAATTTATAAATTTATTTGTTGAAATTTGGAGCATGGGCATTGCAGGCGTTGATTTTAGCAAAATAAGTATTGCAATTTTTATTCTCCTTTTCTTTTTGATATTACGAGGTTTGATAGCAAAATTTATTCTCAAAAGACTTCAAAAGTATGTTGCCAAAACAACGAACCGATTTGATGACGCGTTGGTTAAAGCATCCGAGGGGCCAGTAAAGTTTTTGCCAATTGTTTTGGGTGTTTTTGTAGCAACTTCTTACATGGACTTTGATGGAAAAACGTTAGCATTTGTAGATAATGTCAATCGATCTTTAGTAACAATTTTAATATTTTGGTTAATCCATCAGATTGTAGAACCCATAACTTATTTAATTAAAAAAGTGGAGCAACTATTTTCTAGGGATTTATTAAATTGGATCATTAAGGCAAATAAAATTTTAATTATATTTTTCGGTTTTGCTGCCACCTTGGACATATGGGGCATTAAAATTGCTCCTATCATTGCAGGACTTGGTTTATTTGGCGTAGCAGTTGCCCTTGGTGCTCAGGATCTATTTAAAAATCTAATATCAGGCATATTAGTTTTAGTAGAAAAAAGATTCAAAATTGGAGACTGGATATATGTTGAAGATGTCATTGAAGGTGTTGTTGAACGTATTGGATTTAGATCAACAGTAGTTAGAAAATTTGATAAATCAATAGCGACAATTCCTAATGCTCAATTTGCAGAAAATGCTGTAGTTAATATAAGCGCAACGACCCATTGGAGAATTAATTGGATCATAACATTGCAATACAATACCACTGTAGAGCAACTTAAAAAAATTAGGGACGAAATAGAAAAATATATTACAACATCCAAAGATTTTAAAATTAGCGAAAGTACAGAACATGCGGTCAGAATAGATAAATTTTCTGATAGCTCGATTGACATGTGTGTAAGGTGTTTTACTAAAACTAATGATTGGTCAGAGTGGCTTAAAGTTAAAGAACGTTTGGCTATCGCAATTAAAGAAATTGTAGAAGGCAATGGAGCTTCTTTTGCTTTTCCAAGTCAATCAATTTACGTGGAGAAAAAATAATGAAATCTGTTTTAATTTTACTTGATAGCGTAGTCACTATTTATATTTGGATTTTGATTATCAATGCTCTTTTGAGCTGGCTAATAGCCTTTAATGTTCTTAACACTTCAAATCGACTTGTTTATTCATTGCTTGATATAAGTTATAAAATGACCGATCCATTGCTAAGACCTATAAGGAATTTTTTACCGAACCTTGGCAACATAGATGTTTCACCTGTGGTATTGATTTTACTATTAATGTTTTTAAGAAATTTAATCTTTGAGTATCTTGCGCCGGGAATGTTTTGAATATGATTCTAGATGGAAAAAAAGCGGCTGCCGAATTAAGAGAAGAGTTAAAAAAAAAAATAATAGAACTAAAGTCTACTTATAATACAGTTCCAGGTTTGACGGTAATTTTAATTGGAGAAGATCCGCCAAGTAAAATTTACGTAAGAAATAAAGAAAAATTTGCAATTGAAGTTGGCATTAATTCCCAGGTGATCAAATATCCTGAGGATGTAAAAGAAGAAGTTGTTTTAAATAAAATTAAAGAGCTTAATAGTGATAATAAAGTTTCTGGTATTTTGGTTCAATTACCGTTGCCAAAGCATATAGATAAAAGAAAAGTTATAGAAACCATAGATCCTGTTAAGGATGTTGATGGTTTTCATCCTGTCAATGTAGGAAATTTATCTTCAGGGTATGACAGTAGTATTCCTTGCACCCCACTTGGCTGTTATTTACTGATTAAAAAAATTGAAAAAAATTTAAACGGAAAACATGCTGTTATCATTGGAAGATCTAACCTAAACGGAAAACCTATGACACAATTACTTTTGAAAGAGAATTGTACTGTGACCATTACTCATTCAAAAACAAAAGATTTAAAGGCAGAATGTAATAGAGCAGACATAATTATAGCCGCTGTAGGAAGACCAAAATTGATAAAAGGTGACTGGGTAAAAAAAGGCGCTATCGTTATTGATGTTGGAATTAATAAAACTGATTCTGGTTTGGTAGGTGATGTTGATTTTGATGAAGTTTCAAAAGTAGCAAAAGCAATCACCCCAGTTCCTGGCGGTGTAGGTCCCATGACAATTGCCTGCTTACTTAGTAATACTATTGAATGTTTTAGAAAAAATAAATCTAGGCTAAGTTCTTAGCTTTCTTGCCGCACTTGATATAAATTTTTGAACCTTTGATTTTTTAAACGATTTATTTTCTTCAAATGAAACTTTTTTAACAGAATATGCTTTGCTTTTGGTCTGTCTTGAAACAATTGTAACATTTCCTTTATATAACTTGAGCTTAACCAATCCATTTACTTGATTTTTTTTAAGATCAACTATTTTTTGTAATTTGTATCTTGCTTTGGAGTACCAAAAACCATTGTAGATGAGCTCAGCATACTTTGGCATAACTTCATCCTTTTTATGCATAGTATGTTTATCCAAAGTGATCGACTCTATTGCTCTATGCGCAATCATTAGAAGAGTTCCACCCGGTGTTTCGTAGATTCCTCTAGATTTAATTCCAATAAATCTATTTTCTACAAGATCAACTCTTCCAATACCATTTTTTCCTGCAGCTATATTTAATTTTTCGAGAAGTTTTTCAGGAGATAATTTTTTATTATTCACTGAAACAGGATCTCCATTTTTAAATTCAATAGTTATGTATAAAGCTTTATTCGGAGCTTTTTCTGGCGAAACAGTTCTTTGAAAAATATATTCTGGAGCTTGATTTTTAGGATCTTCTAAAATTTTTCCTTC
>JAGFWA010000057.1 GCA_017640245.1 Pelagibacteraceae bacterium | reverse complement strand
AATCTCTTCTTTCTCCAGAGTATCTAACTATAAGTTTATTGCTCAAATTTTCATTAATTTTATAGTTAACTGCTGAAGTTATTTCGTGTCTTGGTACTCTAACCATCGCAGAATCAATGCATTTTGTAGAATCAGCGTCAGGATCGTCGCAGTCAGCGCCATCATAAGTTTCGTTATAATTGTAATTCAATCCAATATTGAAATTATTTTTTGGCTTCCATAAAGTAGAAAGTTCAATGCCCTTACTTTTTATTTTTCCCTTAGAATTTTTTTGCACATAAGTGTTACCATTATCTGCGTTTGATTCCCAACCTTCTAGCGGGTTGTCATAGGTAATTTTAAAAGCAGAGATATTGAAATTTGTATTTATTTTTTCAAAATTCGTTTCATATCCAATATCAAAGCTTTTACTTTTTTCCGGATCAAGGTCTTCTTTGTTTTTGACTACCGTACCGTAAAAATAATCATATAAAGTTGGATATCTTATTCCCGTACCATATGATGCTCTTATCTTTGATAAATTGTCCAATTTATAAGCGATTGTTCCTCTGCCCGTTGTATAAGATCCGGCAGTAGTATGATCATCTCTTCGGAATCCTAGCGTTGAGTATAATTTTTCTCGAGGTCTAAATTGAACATCAAAATACTGCGAATGTACAGATTCGTCACTAGTTAAATAGTCTGTTGGCCAATCTTTTTGAAATTTTGCTTTATCAAACTCATTGTCTAAGCCATAAACTATTTTGGTATCAAGATTAATGTTGTATTCCCCTATCAAATTAATCGCATCTCTATAACCATAATAGTTTTTTGAAGAATTGGTGTATGTCTTGGTTGCTCTCTCTATATCAGTTTTATTATAGACTAAAGTATTTTTAAACTTTCCTCCATCATGAACAAGTTTTAAATTATAGGATAATTCGGTATCGTCAGTACTATTATTAGAATCATCTCTGCCCTGAGTAACTTCATCGTAATTAAGAAATGAATCGCTGTATCTCATGCCGCTCTGAAACTTTAAATTATCATTTATTTTGTAACCATAATTTACAACTATTCCGTTATTTTTATATTTGTCATTATCGTTTCCTGGTTTCTCATCATTCATCGCAGATATACCGTCGGTAACAAACTTATTGGCACCAATATAATAATCGTGTTTTTCATTAGAACCATCGTAGGAAAGAAGAATATTGTTTGTACCATTTGAACCATTTGTAATTTCAAATTTTTTGTTTTTTCCTTTACCTCCCTTTTTTGTAAAAATGTTAATTGTCCCTCCTATAGCACTGCTACCATACAAAGAACTTTGAGATCCTTTTAAAATTTCAACTCTATCAATGGCGTTGTTCATAATACTTGAAAAATAAAAAGCATTGTCTGAGGAAGATGGATCGGACATTTTGACTCCATCGATATAGACTGTAGAATATCTTTTAGGAAGACCTCTCAATTGAATCCCCGATGTTGTTCCATGACCACCGCTTTGAAAATAATTCATGCCTGGCAAACCATTGTCGAGAATATCCCCTAAAAAAAATTCATCAGAATTTTCTAAAGTTTTTTTATCAAGAACAGATACTGAACTACCCACAGTACTATATGATTGCACACTCTTTCCCGGTGCAATAACTATTACAGGAATATTGTCAGCAAAAAGCTTAGTAAAAGAAAATATAAAAATTAGTATTAATATTTTTATCTTCATTAGCAAAAGCACATTATAAATTCACATGCCACTGCCAATTTTGCATTGTAGAACTAGACTCTTCCTGGTCTTCGTTCAACAGCGGGCTATGCTGTGCGGTGCTCGGACTTAAACTCGCGTTCTTACCGTTGCAGGAACAGTTAATGAATTTCACATTATTTCCCACTGCTTACAGCACAAAGGGTGTTATATATAAATATGGTGCCCACAGCAAGAATTGAACTTGCGACCTCTTCCTTACCATGGAAGCGCTCTACCAACTGAGCTATATGGGCTTCTAATTTTAGTAGAAATACCTAATTTTATATTCTCCAGACACTTATTTACAAGGTTTTTTAGTAGATACTTGCATATTTAGATTCTTCAAAGTAAAACGTAATAAAACTATGGTGCAAAAATGGGTATTCATTACGATTATAAATCTACAAGAGGCGAAAAAGCTATGCGTAAAGAGGCTAAGAGAAAAGCGCGCTTAGAACAAAGAAGAGCCAAAAGGATTGTTCAAAATAAGCCTGAAGGATCTCAAGATAAGATGCATGATATTCATAAACCCATCACCTTAGAGGATTTAACAAATCCCGATAAAAGTTAATTTTAATGAAAATTGCTGAAAAAAAAGAGAAATCTCTTTTAGGTAAGGAGTTAGCTTTAAAGATCAATTTAAAAAAAAGAAAAAAATTTAAAGAAAAATATAAAATAAAAAAAAACAATGAGCGTTTTATCTGATAAATGGATAAAAAAAATGGTCAAAAGTCAAAAAATCATTTCTCCATTTATTTCTAAACAAATAAGAAAAGGAAAAATATCATATGGCCTCTCATCTTATGGTTACGATGCAAGAGTTTCTAGTGACTTTAAAATATTTACGAATGTAAACTCAACTATCGTAGATCCAAAAAATTTTAAAAAGGAAGGTTTTATTACAAGAAAATCTAAAATTTGTGTTATTCCGCCAAATTCTTTCGCTCTAGCTAGAACTGTGGAATATTTTAAAATCCCAGACAATGTAATGGTGATTTGCTTAGGCAAATCAACTTATGCAAGGTGTGGTATAATAGTAAACGTCACTCCTTTGGAGCCAGGATGGGAAGGTTATGTGACACTTGAATTTTCAAATACTACACCATTACCAGCAAAAATTTACGCTAATGAAGGAGCTGCACAATTTGTGTTTATCAAAGGCAATGAAAAACCTGAAGTAACATACTCGAAAAGAAAAGGTAAATATATGAATCAACGAGGCGTTACACTTCCTAAGATTTAGTTAATGCAGAAATTAATAATCAAAGGTAAAAAAATTTTATCTGGTGTTGTTGAAATATCTGGTTCAAAAAATGCTACACTACCAATTTTAGCAGCCTCAATTCTTAATAATCAAAAAATTGAAATAAATAATATACCTATCGTAAAGGACGTTATAACAATGACGGAACTGTTAAAACATATTGGATCTAATATAAAAATTAATTTTGAAAAAAAAAAAATTTTAATACATAATAAAAATGAAAAATTTAAAACTTTAGCTCCTTATAAGCTACTAAAAACGATGAGAGCCGGAGTGATTGTTTTGGGACCACTGTTGTCTAAATTTAAAAAAGCCAAGGTATCTTTGCCTGGCGGTTGTGCAATAGGTACAAGACCGGTAGATTTACACTTGTTTGCACTAAAAAAATTAGGTGCAAACATCAAAATTAAGAATGGTTATATATTAGCAGAAGCTAAAAAAGGACTTTCGGGGGCGAACATAAAATTTCCATCAATATCTGTAGGCGCAACAGAAAATACTATTATAGCTGCAAGTTATGCAAAAGGGATAACACAAATCAGCAATTGTGCATGTGAACCAGAAATAAAAAATTTAATAAGTTTTTTAAAAAAAATGGGTACCAAAATAAACTGGCTAAGTAAAAGAAAAATAAAAATTATTGGGAACAGAAATTTAAAATCAACAAGCCACAAAATTATGTTTGATAGAATTGAGGCAGGTACGTTTATAATTGCAGCTGCCTTGATAGGTGAACGAGTTATAATTTCTGGAATTGAACCAAAAATTTTAAAAAAAGAATTATCGATTTTGAAAAGAATGGGCGTTAAATTAAATATTAAGAAAGATAAAGTTAAAGTCTTAGGTTCTAAAAATATTAAATCCACCTCAATTATAACCGAACCGTACCCAGGTTTTCCAACTGATCTGCAGGCTCAAATAATGGTTCTAATGACAAAAGCAAAAGGAATTTCAAAAATAAAAGAAAATATTTTTGAAAATAGATTTATGCACGTTCCTGAGCTTAATAGAATGGGTGCAAAAATAAAGATTAAAGAAAATCTTGCTATTGTGACTGGCCCACAAGATTTGAATGGAGCTGAAGTTATGGCAACCGATTTAAGAGCTTCGGTAAGTCTAGTTCTAGCAGGATTGATTGCAAAAAATAGGACAATTGTAAATAGAACTTATCACTTAGATAGAGGTTACGAG
>JAGFWA010000056.1 GCA_017640245.1 Pelagibacteraceae bacterium | reverse complement strand
TTTTATTGGACGTGCGGCATTAGATAAATGGAGAGTAAAAGGTTTTTTAAATAAATTGGTGACTATGGAAATTCATGGAGTAACCGATGCAGACGTTTTAGGAAACAATCCAATCTACAGCAATGGAAAAGTAGTAGGTAGAGCTACTGGTGGAGATTTTGGTTTTAGATTAAATAAATCTTTAGCTTTGGGAATGGTAAAACCCGAACTAGCAAAAGCTGGACAAAAATTAGAAATTGATATACTAGGCAAAATGCACAAAGTTTCTGTTATCGAAGATTCTCCATACGATTCCGAGAACAAATTACTAAGAGCTTAAATGAAAATTTTAGTCGTCGTAAAAAGAGTTATCGATTACAACGTTCAAATAAGAGTCAAAGAGGACGGATCAGGAGTTCATACAGATAATGTTAAAATGTCAACCAACCCACCCGATGATAATGCCGTCGAAGAGGCGGTAAAACTTAAAGAGGCTGGAAAAGCAAAAGAAGTTGTTGCAGTTACAATAGGAGATGAAAAAGCACAAGAAACAGTACGTAAAGCTTTAGCTGTGGGCGCTGATAGAGGTGTTCATGTAAAAATAGAAGGAGATGTGGAACCTTTAGGTGCAGCGAAGATTTTAAAAAAAATTGTGGAAAAAGAAAAACCAGAATTAGTTTTATTAGGCAAACAAGCAATCGATGATGACACTGCTCAAAGAGGCCAGATGTTGGCCGCGATATTAGGTTGGCCGCAAGGTACCTTTGCTTCAAAACTTGAAATAAAAAATAAAGTACTAGAAGTTATCAGAGAAGTTGACGAGGGATTAGAAACGATAGAAATTAATTTACCTGCTGTTGTGACATGTGATTTAAGACTTAATGAACCTCGTTATGCGTCTTTACCCAACATTATGAAAGCAAAGAAAAAATCAATTGAACAAATAATAGCAAAAGATCTTGGAGTGGATATAGCACATAGACTTCAGCAATTGAAAGTAGAAGAACCACCAAAACGAAAAGGTGGAATAAAAGTTACGAGTGTTGCAGAACTAGTAGATAAACTTAAAAACGAAGCCAAAGTAATATAATGGCAGTTTTACTAATCGCAGAACATAATAATTCAACTTTAAAAGTATACACATTGAATGCAATTACTGCAGCTTCTGAAATAGATAAAGAAGTGCACGTGCTTGTTGCTGGGAATAAATGTGAAAATGTTGTTAAAGAAGTAGCCGCAGTTTCTCTTGTAAAAAAAGTTTTACATTCAGAATCATCTGATTATGAAAATTTTTTAGCAGAGAATTTATCTCCATTGATTGTTAAGTTAGCAGAGAGATACACTCATATTATTAGTTCAGCAAATACGTTCGGAAAAAATTTCATGCCTAGAGTAGCTGCTTTATTAGACACTTCTCAAATAAGCGATATTATTAAAATTGAAAGTTCAGATACTTTTGTTCGTCCTATATATGCGGGTAATGCTTTGGTAACTGTTAAAAGTAATGATAAAAAAAAATGTATTACCATAAGACCAACTTCTTTTGATCCTGCGCCAAGCTCAGGTGAATCAGCAAGTGAAAAACTTAAGAAAGGAACATTAGTTGAAAAAGTTGAGCCTGTAGCGGTACCCAATATTTCAAAATTTATAAAAAGAGAAGAAACAAAATCTGAAAGACCCGAATTAGGCACAGCACGCATTGTTATTGCTGGAGGCAGGGGTCTTCAAAGCAAAGAGAATTTTAAGTTAATAAATGATATCGCTGATAAATTAAATGCTGCAGTTGGGGCATCACGTGCAGCAGTAGACGCCGGCTATATAAGCAACGATCATCAAGTGGGTCAAACAGGGAAAGTGGTTGTTCCCGATTTATATATTGCCGTAGGTATTTCTGGAGCCATTCAGCATTTAGCTGGAATGAAAGAAAGCAAAGTTATAGTTGCAATCAATAAAGATGGTGAAGCACCAATTTTTAGTATTGCCGATTATAGTTTGGAAGCAGATTTGTTTAAAGCCCTCCCTGAGTTTTTAGAAGAGTTGAATAAACTCAATACTATCCAAAAATAACAAGTTTGATATAGTTGAGACCATGCCTAGAGAATCAATGGAATACGATGCGGTTATTGTTGGTGCTGGACCAGCAGGACTATCTACCGCAATAAAACTAAAACAACTAGACCCTAATTTAAATGTTTGTATTTTAGAAAAAGGATCAGAAGTTGGAGCCCATATTTTAAGCGGAAATGTTTTTGAAACTAAAGCCCTTGATGAATTATTACCGAAATGGAAAGAGCAGGGGGCTCCAGTTAAAACCAAAGTTTCAAAAGAAAAGTTTTTGTTTTTAGGAAAAAAATCATCTTTAAGCTGGCCAACATGGCTTTTACCTTCCGTCCAAAAAAATCATAATAATTATATCATTAGTCTTGCTAACCTTTGTCGTTGGTTAGCTGAACAAGCTGAAAAATTAGGTGTAGAGATCTTTCCAGGATTTCCTGCTAGTGAAATTCTTTATAAAGAAGATGGCTCGATTAAAGGCGTTGCTACTTTGGATATGGGTTTAGATAAAAAAGGAAATAAAAAAGAAGGCTATCAAGAAGGTATGGAACTTCATGCCAAGGTTACCGTTTTTTCTGAAGGTTGCAGAGGTCATTTAGGAAAACAATTAATTAAAAAATTTAATCTTAACGAAGGTAAAAACCCTCAGCAATACGGTATTGGTTTTAAAGAAATTTGGGAAGTAAGCGATCAACAACATCAAGAAGGTTTAGTTATGCATACAGCTGGCTGGCCACTTGATAATAAAACATACGGTGGAAGCTTTGTTTATCATGCAGATAAAAAACAAATTTATATTGGCTATGTCATTGGTCTTGATTATCAAAATCCTCACTTATCACCTTTTGATGAATTTCAAAGATTCAAAACACATAAAGATATTAAAAAAATGTTAGAGGGCGGAAAACGAATTTCCTTTGGGGCAAGAGCTTTAATCGAAGGCGGTCTTCAAAGTTTACCTAAAATGTATATGCCAGGTGGATTATTAATTGGTTGTGATGCCGGAACTTTGAATATGCCAAAAATTAAAGGTTCTCATACAGCAATGAAAAGCGGAATGATTGCCGCAGAAACTATTGTCGAACATATAAAAAATAAAACTGATCTGTCAATTTATGAAAAAACGTTTAAGGAAAGCTGGATTTATAAAGAATTACATGCCGCAAGAAATGTTAAACCAAGTTTTAGTTGGGGTTTAATTTTAGGCATTATTTTTACAGGTCTGGACCAGATATTGTTTAGAGGGAAATTGCCGTTAACTTTAAAACACAAACATGCTGATCACGAAGCTTTAAAACCGGCTAACCAAATGCCAAAAATAGATTATCCAAAACCAGATGGAAAACTTACCTTTGATAAAACTAGTTCTGTCTATTTAACGGGAACAAATCATATTGAAAATCAACCGATACACCTTCAATTGAAAGATTCTAATTTGCCAATCAATTATACTTTAAAAGAGTATGATGAACCTGCTCAACGATATTGTCCGGTTGGGGTTTATGAAGTTCAAAAAGAAAAGTTTGTCATTAATTCTCAAAATTGTATACACTGTAAAACGTGTGATATTAAGGAACCGTCTCAAAATATCACTTGGGTTGCTCCCGAAGGTGGAGGAGGCCCCAAATACGGAAACATGTAATGGGAGGTGACTGTTTATGAATACAATATTGATTTGGATATTAGCTATAATAGCGTCTGGCCTTTTCGTTTATTTTGTGCCCTATAGAAATATTAAAATTATACAAAAGTTGCAAAAAGAAGGTCTGCAAAAATTAGACACAATAATAGATCTCTTAAGCAAAAAAAATTAGTTTTAATGAAAAAACCGTCTTTATAAATATATGGATTCGATATTATTTTGGTCATTAATTTTGGTGGCATCTGGATTAGTTATTTATTTTTTTCATTATAAAAATATGAGAATTATACAAAAGTCGCAAAAAGAAGGACTACAGAAATTGGATAACATAATAGATTTATTAAATAAGAAGGACAAATAATCGTGACTGCATTTGTTGCTTGGCATAAAAAAAACATAGAATGGTGGAAGAAGAAATTAAATGTATCTAATTACGGCATTGCCTGGATTGCCTTTGTTAAAGGATTAATTATTGGTCTATTAATTTATCACTTTTTCTTATAATTTTTATAGAAATGATTGAAAATAAATTACATTTCTTTTTCAAAAATCAAATTTGGCACATAGGAGGTTTGATACTTTTATTTTATGTAAGTTGCCAAATGGTTGATTTCGAAAATAATTCAAACACATTTCTTGGAATTAGTGTAAAAAATTGGTTTCTGTTTTCTATGATGACGCCATTGATTCATCAAGGTTATGTTTGGTTATGCTGGAGGTCAGAATTAT
>JAGFWA010000055.1 GCA_017640245.1 Pelagibacteraceae bacterium | reverse complement strand
ATGCCTTAAAAGGCTATGTTTTTTAATGCTATCTAACGATACAGGTAATTTAAAATTTTTATGAGATCGTACCATTATAGATACGAATTTTCCAGTTTTATCATTCTTGTCAGGAAAATATTCTTTAATTATTTTTACAATTCCTACAATTTTTTTTTCTTTACCAGTATGATAAAAAAAAGATTGGTCGCCACAACTCATTTTTTTTAAATTATTTCTTGCCTGGTAATTTCTAACGCCATCCCACAAAGAACCTTTAGAACCACACTTAACCTGGTCCTTCCAAGACCATTCTTCGGGTTCAGTTTTGAGCAACCAGTATTTCATTAACACTCATAAAATTCATTGTTTTATTACCCTAAATTTTAATCATTAACGAAAATTGAAACACCTCTCGAGTTAAGATCTACATCAAATTTCGTAGTGGCAGGAGGAAATGCTCTTTGTGAACAATCCAGCCTATCACATCTTCTACAAGATACTCCGATAGACACTTCTCTTCTTTTATCATCTAGGTTTATACCGTCCGAATAAACCATTTGTTTTGCATGCTTAATATTACAACCTAATCCAATAGATAATAAACTTCTAATTTCACCATATTTTGCAATACCTTTATCAACTGTTTTAGCTATACAAAAATATGTAGATCCATCTGTCATTTTTGAAATTGCCGCATGTATATTGTTAGGATTGGAAAAGGCTGTGAATACATTCCAAAGAGGACATGCCCCTGAAGCTCGGGGCAACTCTATACCAGACAAGGAAAATCTTTTAGAAACATTGCCACACCTGTCTACACGTATCATATGAAGAGGGATTCCCTTCATGTCTGGATTGTTCAAACTTGTTGCACGATGTGCGGTTTGTTCAAATGATACTGCAAAAGATGAGGCAAGAACTTCAAGATCATATCTGCATTTCATACATTCTTGATAAAATTCTTTGTAATCCATCATTATCGCCGCTCCTGTATAATTCAATAAAGCAACCTTTGTTACTTTTTTAGATACTTCAGATGGGAATGAAAAATCGTCTAAGTATTCGTTTATTATTTTGTCTGCACCAAGTTGAGCTATTTGGTTAGCAACATATAATTTTTTTGTTTCTAGGGAAAGATAATCAGACAAGTGTAGTTCGTTTTTTTCAGGAAAGTAAATTTTTGTAAACGGTTTTTCTTTTGGAAGTATTTCTTTTATAGTTAATTTATATTTTTTTTCCAAATAATCACAAAGGGATACATATCTTATTCTATTATTAATTTTTACTTTTTCAAAAACTTGATGGGCAAATTCTTCAAGTTTAGGAAAATAATTTTCATTTTTCTGAATAAACTCACTGACAATTTCTCCTGGAAACCATGTTGATTTGCCTATTATTTTTTTTTCTAGATCTTCTCCAACTTCATGCTCTCTATTGTTATGATCATGAGCTAACCTGACTAATGCTTTAGCGATTTTTGGGTTTATTTTTACTAGCTCATCAGCTTCATTGGGTCGGATGTCTAAGTCTTCAAGCAAACTAATATTAAAAACGTCCTTAGTGTCATTTTCTAAACCAGGATCTATTTTTTTAATAAGATCCTCGTTAGTAAGTCCCAACTCCTCCTGAATAAGCAACACTAGATCGCCATTAGGTTTCCTTTCATTAGTTTCTATTAGTGATAAAAAAGCAGGCGATATGCCTAATTTTTTCGCCAGTTCCTTAGATTTTAGGTTTTTCTTTTGCCTTCTAGCTCTTATAACGGCACCATAATTGAGGTTTTTTCTATTCATGTAAATTTGTTAATTATTTACAATAAAAAATACATAAAATTTACTTGATTTACAACAAAAAAATAGACTTTGTAAATATTAACTATTACATTACAAACATGATGAACACAGATAAAAAGGGACAAAATAACCAGGAAACTAAGAAAACTGAACAAAGTTCTCAAGGCGATCAGTTTAGACAACCTAGTATATACAGCAGACATGACGATGTATGTTTTTTGGACCAAGCTGATCATCAAAATTCAGATAATTAATAATTCAGATTTTTTTTAGAAGGATTTCCAAATGGTAGCCGAGGCTAAAGTATCTTATGATCTGAAGAGATTTGCAGGGATTAAGAGGGATTACACTCCAGAAGAAGTTGAAAAATTGAGAGGGTCAATTAAAATTGAGCATACCCTTTGTAAATTACAATCACAAAAATTGTGGAAATTATTAAATAGCGAACCTTATATAGGTACACTTGGATCATTATCAGGAAACCAGGCAGTTCAACATGCCAAAGCCGGATTAAAAGGCATTTATCTTAGCGGCTGGCAGGTTGCAGCAGACGCTAACAGCGCTGGTGAAATGTATCCAGATCAGAGTTTGTATCCCTATGATAGTGCACCTAAATTAGTTGAGGCAATGAATAATGCTTTGATTAGAGCAGATCAAATTCAACATTTGGAAAAAATGAATGGAGAAATAAAAGACAATCAAATCGTAGATTATATGTTGCCAATCGTTGCAGACGGAGAAGCGGGTTTTGGGGGACCACTAAATGTATTTGAACTTACAAAAAAGTTTATCAAGACAGGTGCTGCCGGTGTTCATTTTGAAGATCAATTAGCAAGTGAAAAAAAGTGTGGTCATATGGGAGGAAAAGTTCTAGTTCCAACAGGAACGATGATAAAAAATTTAAAAGCCGCACGTTTAGCTGCTGATATAGCAGACGTACCATTAATAATTTTAGCAAGAACAGATGCAAATGCTGCAAAATTAATTACCAATGATTTTGATGAAAATGATAAACCATTTTTAACTGGCAAAAGATCTCCCGAAGGATTTTTCTATGTAAAACAAGGGATTGAACAAGCAATATCAAGAGGTTTAGCATATGCGCCGTATGCAGATTTAATTTGGTGTGAAACAGCAACTCCCAATTTGGAAGAGGCAAAAAAGTTTGCCGATGCAATTCGTAAAAAATATCCAGGAAAGATATTAGCCTATAATTGCTCTCCTAGCTTTAATTGGAAAAAACATTTATCAGACAAAGAGATAGCTAGCTTTCAAGTTGAAATTGCTAATATGGGATATAAGTGGCAATTTATTACACTTGCCGGTTTTCATGCTCAGAACATTGCAATATTTGAACTAGCAGAAGAATATAAATTAAAAGGAATGACAGCCTACTCAAAAGTACAAGAGCAAGAATTTACAAGAGAAAAAGATGGATACACTTCTGTAAAACACCAAAGAGAAGTGGGAACATCTTACTTTGATGCTGTTTCAAACACAATTAGTTCAGGAAAAAGTTCAACAACAGCCATGAAAGATTCAACAGAGTCAGAGCAGTTTTAACCAATAAGATTTTTTTTATTTTATTTGTTATTACAATCAATATGAAAAGAATTAATAAAGGAAATCTAAAAGTAGACTCTAGGCTACTAGAATTTTTAAATAATGAAGCGCTTCCAGAAACCGGGATTAATACAGATAATTTTTGGTCTAAATTTGATGAAGCCGTTCATCAGTTGGCTCCGATAAACAAAAAGTTAATCAGAACCAGAGAGGAAACTCAAAAAAAAATAGACGAATGGCACATATCCAAAAAGGGAATCCAAATTAACAAAGATGAATATATCAAATTTTTAAAATCAATTAATTATATTGTTGAAGAAAAAGAAGACTTTAAGATCGGTACCACTAATGTTGATCAAGAAATCTCATCAATAACAGGACCCCAGTTAGTTGTTCCGGTAGATAATGCAAGATATGTATTGAATGCGGCAAATGCACGTTGGAGAAGTTTATACGATGCTCTCTATGGTACTGACGTAATTTCAGAAGACAAGGACGTTAATAAAGGAAAAGGCTATAACTCTGAAAGAGGCAATAAGGTTATTGAATATGTAAGAAATTTATTAGATAAAATCTCACCTCTCGAAAACGGCAGTTGGAAAGAAATCTCAAAAATAAAAATAGAAGACAATAATCTAGTTTTAGTTGTTAAGAATAAAAGTCAGACTTTGAAAAATAAAAATCAGTTTATTGGCTTTGGCGGAGAAAAAGAAAATCCAAAATCAATTCTTATCAAAAATAACGGTTTACACTTAGATATTATTATTGATGCAAACAGCATGATTGGTAAAGAGGATGAGGCAAACATAAGCGATGTTGTAATTGAATCTGCAATTTCTACGATTGTTGATCATGAAGATTCTGTAGCAGCTGTAGATGCCGAAGATAAAGTTAAAGGTTATAGAAATTGGTTAGGAATCATGAAAGGCAACCTACAGACCAAAATGGAAAAGAACGGTAAACAATTTACAAGAAAATTAAACGCAGACAGAATTTATACTGGCACCGATGGCTCAGATATCAAGCTTCATGGCAGAGCTTTGTTGTTAAACAGAAATGTTGGGCATCTCATGACCAATCCATCTATCCTTTTAAAGGATGGATCTGAAATTCCTGAGGGAATTATGGATGGATTTATAACTGCTCTTTGTGCAATCCATGATTTTAAAAATAAAAATAATTCAAGGACAGGATCTATTTATATTGTTAAACCAAAAATGCATGGTCCTGATGAGGTTGATTTTACCA
>JAGFWA010000054.1 GCA_017640245.1 Pelagibacteraceae bacterium | reverse complement strand
GGGATGGTATTTTCTGAAGCTAAAAAAAATAAAATGTCCGACATTACTGTTGAGGGAGCAGACTTAATTTTCGAAATTGGTAAGAAAGTCAAAGAAGATTTTGATGAGAAAAAACTCCCCTTAATGATTGCTGTGATTAACGCTATCCTAGAAGATAAGAAATTAGAGATTAAATGGGAAAATTTTAGTTAATGAAAATTTTTTTATTAACAACATGAATGCTACAATAATATCAGTTGCTTTTGCTGTTGTAGTCTTTAGATACTTTTAATTAATGGTCAAAATTGGAATAAACGGATTCGGAAGAATTGGAAGACTCATACTAAGAGCTTTATTGGAAAACTATAAAGATAAAATACAGGTCGTTGGTATTAATGACCTTGGTTCAATAGAAACGAATGCACATTTAATTAAATACGATAGTACCCACGGTACTTTGCCACATGATGTTAGTACTTCAAAAGATGGTTTTAAGATTTTAAATCAAAATATCAAAGTTTTTGCTGAGAGAGATCCAGCTAATTTACCATGGGGTAAAGTAGGTGCCGATGTTGTTTTAGAGTGCACAGGATTATTTTTAAACAAAGAAACTGCAGGAAAACATTTAAAAGCAGGAGCAAAAAAAGTAATCGTATCTGCTCCTGGAAAAGACGTAGATTTTACAGTTGTACAAGGTGTTAACAGCAAGGAGCTTAAAAAAGAACACAACATTATTTCTAATGGATCGTGCACAACAAATTGTTTAGCACCTGTTGCCATGGTCTTGGAAAATACTTTTGGGATTGAGTATGGATACATGACAACTATTCATAGTTATACAGGCGATCAAAAACTTCTAGATACACTTCATAAAGATCTAAGAAGAGCAAGATCGACAGAGGGCGCAATGATACCAACTTCCACTGGGGCAGCCAAAGCAATGAGTTTAGTGTTACCGAGTTTAAAAGGAAAATTAGATGGAACAGCAATAAGAGTTCCAACCCCAAATGTTTCTTTGATTGATTTAACATTTGTAACGAATAAAGAGGTTAGTGTTGAAAAGATTAATGATGCTATGATTAAAGCATCCGAAACTAAAGAGCTTAAAGGAATTTTAGGAATAAATAAAAAACCACTAGTTTCAAAAGATTTTAATCATGATTCACGCAGTTCAATATTTGATGTAAGCCAAACACAAGTTATTAAAAACAAATTTAGTAGAGTTTTATCTTGGTACGATAATGAGTGGGGTTTTTCGAACCGAATGTGCGATACATCTATTCAAATTTTTAAATTAATTTAAAATTAGACACCATATTCGTTATATTTTCTCTCTTAATAACATTATTAATTACGATAGTATTTGTTTTTAATATCTACTTTTTGATGGGAAAATTTCTTTTATTTACCTAACTGATTATGTTAGTTTTTTATCGTTTACCTTAAACGTCTAGGAATTAATTATGAAAAGATCAGATTTTTTTCAATTTACGAATGGTGATAAAGTACCATTACCTTTTAGTGACAAGGAGTATGAAAATAGATTAAGAGGATTGAGAAAAATAATAGAAGAAAATAATCTTGATGCAGTAATTTTAACATCTTTACAAAATATAGCCTACTACTCTGGTTTTCTTTACTGTTCGTTTGGAAGACAATTTGCATGTGTTGTGACTCCAAAACGTAATGTAGTTATTTCACCTCAGCTTGATGCTGGGCAACCGGGTCGTAGATCTTATGGAGAAAATCTTATTTATACGGATTGGAAAAAAGATAATTACTTTAAAGCAATTGTTCACGTTTTAGGAAAAGTAAAAAAAGTCGGTGTCGAAGAGGATCATTTAACGATAGAAAGACATCAAAAATTAAAAGATTCTCTTAGTAATCCTAAAATTATCGACATATCTCCAGCATCGATGTCTCAAAGAATGATTAAGTCTGATGAGGAAATTGCTTTAATAAGAAGTGGTGCAAAGATAGCAGATATTGGAGGAGCAGCGCTTGTGAAAGCAATTAAGGTAGGAGCTTCTGAAATTGATGTGGCCATAGTTGGTCGAGATGCTATGGAAAAAGCTATTGCAAAATTTCATCCAAATTCAGAGCTTCGTGATACATGGGCTTGGTTTCAATCAGGAATTAATACTGACGGAGCTCACAATCCTGTGACTACAAGAAAAATTAAATTCGGTGATATTCTTTCCTTAAATACTTTCCCAATGATTTCTGGATATTATACCGCACTAGAACGCACTCTTTTTATGGGTGAAGTTGATAAAGATTCTCTAAAGATTTGGGAAGCAAATGTAAAAGTTCATCGTAGAGGTATAGAAATTATTAAGCCAGGCGTTAAGTGTTCTGAAGTAACTGCTGAACTTAATGGATTATTTTCTGAACTTGGTTATCTAGATCGACGAACGTTTGGTTATGGTCATTCATTTGGTCTTTTAAGTCCTTATTACGGAAGAGAAGGCAAACTCGAATTTCGTGAAGACATAGAGACAGTTTTAAAACCAAATATGGTTGTTTCCATGGAACCGATGATTTTTATTCCAGAAGGAGAACCTGGAGCGGGTGGATATCGCGAGCATGATATTCTTGTAATAAATGAAAATGGAGCCGAAGATATAACCAAGTTTCCATTTGGTCCAGAACATAACATAATTAAATAAAAGATATGTCTATAAACTTTAAACACATTCCTCCAAAATTTAAAAAAAATTTTAATCCAAAAGTTGGTTTAATTGCTTTGTCAACTGATTATACAATAGAAAGTGATTTCAATACTGTGTGTAGGGACTTACCTTTAGATATTTTTATTAATCGTATTCATAATCAAAATCCATTAACGAAAGAAAATCTTTTAAAAATGCAAGACGAACTTGAATCAGTAGCTAAAAAAATACTACCCGATGAAAAAATTGATACGATTGCTTACGGATGTACCTCAGGAACAATTGCTATTGGAGAAGATAACGTAAAAAAAAAAATTCTGCTAGCCAAACCCGATTGTTACGTAACTACCCCAGTAACTTCTGCAATCAAAGCTTTTAATGAAATGAGTATAAAAAAAATTGCTGTATTTACTCCTTACCCAGAATCTGTAAATAAAACAATTTTTGAATATTTTACTAAAAAAAATATTGAAGTAGTATCATTTGCTAGCTTAAACTTGGATTTGGATTCGGATATTGCCAAAGTAGATCCAAAATATTTACTAGAAACATTGATAAAATTAGACACCGTTAATGCAGATGCGTTATTTATATCTTGTACTGCACTTCCCGTTTTAAAAATTCTTGATGAAATAGAGAGAAAAACACACAAACCAGCTCTATCTAGTAATCAAACTTTAATTTGGGATACGATAAGATCAATTGGATACAAGTCTTCAGTAAAAGGATATGGAAAACTCTTAAGAAATTAACAATGCTTTTTGAAAAACAAGAATACAAAAATCGACTATCAAAAGTTAAATCGTCAATGAAAAAAAAGGGTATTGATTTATTAGTTTCCCAAGATCCGGCTAATATGAATTATCTAACGGGATATGATGCGTGGTCTTTCTATTACGCTCAATGTGTTCTAGTTCACATTAATGAGGATGAACCAATTTGTTTTTTAAGAGCTCAAGATATGGGCGGCGCGTATATAAAAACATACTTGCAAGATAAAAATATAATTAAGTATGACGAAAAATATATTCATACTTGGCCACTTCATCCATATCAGTATTTGGCAGAAATAATAAAAAAAAGAAAATGGGATAAATCTAATATTGGTTTAGAAATGGATAGTCATTATTTTACAGCATTTTGCTATGAAACGATAAAAACAGGTTTACCAAATGCAAAACTTAAAGATGCTGAACGTTTAGTAAATTGGGTGAGAATTGTTAAATCAGATGCAGAAATTAAATTAATGAAGTCGGCTGCTCGCATAACTGAAAATGCAATGAAAACAGCTTTCAAAAGTATTAGTCCCGGCGTAAGACAATGTGATGCTGTGGCGGATATTCAAAAAGCTTTGTTTAATGGTACACCAGAATTTGGTGGTGACTATGCTGGTGTTGCAACTTTATTACCAACGGGAAAAGGAACTTCCGCTTCACATTTGACAGCAACTGAAGATAAATTTGTTTTAGAGGAAGCAACAATTATCGAAATATCAGGAGTATATAAAAGATATCATTGTCCTATGGCAAGAACTATACTTTTGGGTAAGAAAGATCAAAAAAAAATTGATAAAACTCTAAACTTCCTTAAGGTGATTAATCCAAACTATGCCATATACAGTATTGTTACACCTTATCCTGGTACGGAACTATTTGATTTATGCAAGGAAAAAAATTTATTACCAGATGATATCTGTTGGGATGTTTTTAACCACCAAAGTCCTTATATGTTTCTTAGCGAAAGATACTCTACAGAAAAAGCGAGAAAAATAATTGAACGAGTGGAGACGGTTTTTGATGAGCATAATAAGAATGCACGAAGGGATTTTCTGTTTTCTGAAGTTACGAAAGGAATAGATGAAGATAATAATTAAAATATTTATGAGTAAAAACATTGTTAGATATACTGCTTTTTCTTGAATGTTAGGCAATAAAGTAACTATTGTTAAGGGGAGATAAAATGAGGTATGTTGATATATCAGTAATAGTTGTAAACTATAATTACGGTAAATTAATCCGCCGCTGTATTCGTTCATTACTTCACCAGGATATACATCCTGACCATTATGAGATTATTGTTGTGGATGATTGCAGTACAGATGATTCTGTAGAAGCATTGGATACATTTATAAAAGAAGGCGATGTCAGGTTGATTCGTAATAAAGAGAATCTGGGGATAGGAGCAAGTGCGCAGATTGGAGTTGCAAATTCACGGGGTAAATATTTTGTTCGTGTTGATTCTGATGATTATGCTCAGCCTGCTTTTTTGTATATGTTGTATAACTTCTTGCAATTTGCTCCTGAATACGTGGGTGTTTGTTGTGACTATTTTATAACTAATAACGAAGAAAAGATAATTTCCAGGGAATCTTTTAAAGAGAAAGGCT
>JAGFWA010000053.1 GCA_017640245.1 Pelagibacteraceae bacterium | reverse complement strand
TTTTTTCCATAAATTGATTTATCTTGTTTTTAATTTTAACGGTGTATGTTTTGCGCTTTGAATCAAAATATCATCAAATAAATTCTTTTGCTTAATATTAATTATACCATCTTTGCTTAATTCTAAACTCGCAGCAAAAATTGCAGCTAAACCACTTTTCTTCAGGGCAATTGATTGGTTAAAAGCCGTTGGTACTAATTCATTTATTTTTTTCCATTCTTCAATCAATTGCATATTTTCTTTAATTTGCTTAATGCCCTCTTGTGTTGTCATAACTGGTAGCTTTGGAATGTCCACTCGTTGATAAGATGTTTGAACTTTAATGCCTGCATATGTTTTTAATAAATCATAAATAGTCACTTTATAAACAGGGTTGTTAATTGACCTAATACCTCCCTTTGTGCCTCTATAAAATATATCTTTTCCGATTCTTTCTTTTTTTAACAATTGATCTGATAATAATCTTATTAGTTCAAGTTTTTTTAATTGTAATTTTAATTTTTCTGCAATCTCCCCTGCTTTAAAAGTATCCTCTTCATCTTCCGGTAAAAGTAGTTTCGACTTCAAGTAAGCAAGCCATGTAGCCATTACTAAATATTCAAAAGCCGTGTCTAAATTTCTATCTTCAAAATTTTTGATAAATTCTAAAAAATGATCCGCTAATATGGCAACAGATATTTTGGTCAAATCTACTTTTTGATTTTTGGCTAAATCCAATAATGTTTCGAGTGGACCCGAATAATTAGGTATTTCGACAGAAATTGAATTACTAACACTTGATTCCATTTAATAATTTTATCTTAAAAATTTATAAAATTCTGAAGTTTTTTTTGCTGTAAAATCATCTATTTTCTTCATCTCTTTTAATAAAATTATAGATTCCTTTATATTTCCACCGCAATATAGTGCCAAATTACAACCTGATTGAATTGCTTTTTTAGCATTAAATAATAAATTTTTACCCAATGCTTTCATAGATATATCGTCAGACAATATAAGGCCCTTATAAGTAAGTTTTTTTCTTATGATATTTTTTATAACTATTTCTGAATGAGTAGCTACATTTAATGGATCGATCTTCTTATAAACTATATGTGCAGTCATAACAAAATGAGATTTAATTTTTTTGAACGCATTAAGATCATTTTTTAATAACTCATTATAAGAATCATAAACTACAGCTCGATTATTATGTGTGTCTAAATTCGAGCATCCGTGTCCAGGGATATGTTTAGATACACTACCTATTTTGTAATTATTTAAAACATTTATACAAATTCTACCTAAGGACTTAATTGTTTTTAAATTTTTAGAATAACTTCTGTCACCAATTATTTTATGAGTTTTTTTTTAAAATATCTAAAACCGGAATTGTATTAATGTTAATGCCAGTATTATTTAAAATTTTACAAATTAAATACAAATATTCCTTATAAATATTTTCGCCAATTCGTTTATTTTTTTCAAATAAATTTCCAAAAAAATATTGAGCGAACTTTTTTGTATCAAAAATATTTGACAATCTCGAAACTCTACCACCTTCTTCATCAATAAGAATTGGATACAATGAGTCGTTCATTGCCTTTTTAATTTCACTAGTAAGTGATTTTAGTTGATTAATATTTTTAATATTTCTTTTGAAAAGTATAATGCCCCAAGGTTTTTCATTTTGAATTAAACTGTATTCTCCTTTTGATAACCTTAGACCTTTGATGCTTAAAATTATAGATTTTCTATTCATTTTTTTTTAACAATTCCCAAAATTTTCTTTTTTTAATTTTTTTTTCTAAAAATTCACTTGAATTATATGTAATGACATCGTTCGTATCATTTTCCAGTATTGGTAGGTTAGACAAATAATCCTTAAATGAATTTTCGATATGTATACGATTTTTTTTAATTTTTTTAATATTTTCTTCGGAAAAATATATTGCAAACAGTAAATAAACAAATAATAAAATGATTATAAAATATACAACTTTATAAATTTCTTTAAACATTACATTTTTTTGGGTAAGGAAACTCCCAAAATAAACATTCCATTTTCTAAAATAATTGAAATTAATTGAAAAATTTTTAATGAAATAATTTTATTGATTTTTCCATTGATTATAAATTTAAATTTAGGATCTTCGTTCCCTTTGCTCCAATAAGCGTGAAAGATTGTAGAAAGATCATATAGATAAAAGGGAATTTTATGTGGCTCAAATTTATTGGAGGCAACATCAACAATTTTTGGCCACTCCACTATTTTTCTTAAAAGCTGATATTCGTAAATATTAGGTTTAAAACCTTTTAAATTTAAATTTATTTTATAATTTAAATTCATTTTCAGAGATCTGAATAAAGAATTAATTCTTGCATAACAATATTGAACATAAAAAACGGGATTGTCTTTACTTTTCTCTAAGACTTTATCAAAGTCAAAATCGAGCTCTACATCGTTGCTTCTATTCAACATCATGAATCTAACAGAATTTTTATCAACCTCATTTAATAATTGATTAACGGAAACAAAATCACCTTCGCGCTTAGACATTTTGAATGGACTCCCTTTTTTAAAAAGTTTGACTAACTGGCAAACTTTACAAATTAGGGTGATTTCATTTTTCGAGAGTGCGCTTACAGCTGCTGATATTCTTTTAGTATAACCTGCGTGATCCGCTCCGAGTATATTAATCAAGTAATCATAGTTTCTTGATACTTTGTCAGAATGATAGGCCATATCGTTTGCAAAATAAGTCCATGAACCATCATTTTTTTGCAACGCTCTATCTGTATCATCTCCAAATAAAGTTGATTTAAAAATCAGTCTTTTAGTTTTTTTCCACCCAGAACTGTCTTCGCCTTTGGGTGGATCTAAAAATCCTTCTTCGATAAATTTATTTTTTTTCAATTTATTTACAGTTTTATAAACCAAATTATTATTAACTATTTTTGTTTCAGAAAAAAAACGATCATGCTTGATACCCAATTGTTTTAAATCGTTTTTAATTAAATTCATTGAATGTTTTAATGATTCATTTTTCAACGTTTTATAAATTTTTTTGAAATCATTCAGATTAATTTTAGGGGTTTTTTTTAAAATTTTATTAGCTATATCAATGACATATTTGCCTGGATAAAGATTTTTCATATCAGGATAATTTTCTTTAAATTTAATTTCTCTAAGTCTGAAAAAAACTGATCTTACAAAGTGTTCGATTTGATTGCCGTAATCATTAATATAATATTCCTTGGTAACTTTATTTCCATCAAACTTTAATAAATTTGACAATACATCACCAAAAATTGCTCCTCTGCAATGTCCAACATGCAATGGACCTGTCGGGTTAGCAGAAACAAATTCTATATTATATTTTTTATTTTTTTTAGTTGAGCCAAAATTTTTTTTACTTTTATAAATATTGTTTATTATTTTAATCCAAGTTTTTTCGCTCAACCTAAAATTTAAAAAGCCTGGCCCGGCGATATGGATATCAGAAAAATCTCTGATTTCTTTTGATAAAATATTTTTTATTTTTTCAGCGATATTTTTTGGATTATCTTTAACGATCTTCGCTAAAACCATTGCTATATTTGATGATAAATCAAAATCAAAATTTGCAGGTGGATTCTCAACAATTACATTTTCTAAATCTTTTTCAGATTTTAAATTGAGTGTATTTTTATGTTTTAAAATTTGTTTTTTAATTTTATTTAAATAAATTTTGAATAAATTCATTTTATTGAATTGTATAGATTGATTGCATATCTATCTGTCATCCCAGCTATAAAATCACAAATATTTCTTTCTTTTGATTTGTTATCAAAGGCTTCTTTTTTTATAAATTTTTTTGGGTTTTTTTTAATTTTAGAAAATAAAGTTTTAATTATTTTTTTTCCTCTATTTGTTTTGTTTAAAACGGTTTTGTGAAAGTACATGTTTCTTTTTAAAAAAAATTTTATTGCTAAATCAAAATTGATCATTTTATCTGAAAAATTTACTAATTTTATTTTTGCTTTATATATATCGTTAATATTTTTTGGATTTTCATATTTTATATTCTTTTTCGTATTAATAATGACATCTTTTACCATTTCGTTAATTATATCTCTAACGATTTGTCTTAGTACTAGTTCCTTTTCTTTTTTTTTTAATTTTTTTTTATGTTTGTAAATAATGTCGGAAATAATTGGTATACCATTTAACTCTTCTATTTTAAATAAACCGGCTTTCAAACCATCTTCTAAATCGTGACTATTATAAGCTATATCATCAGAAATAGAGGAAATTTGTGATTCTAAAGATGGTTTGTTCAAAAAATTAATTTTTTTTTTAAAAATTTTTTTACCTAAAATTTTATCATATTTAAATTTATCGAGAACTGGTCCATTGTGTTTAATTAGACCGTCTAATGTCTCAATAGATAAATTTAATCCTTTAAAATTATAATACTTGCGTTCTAGTAAAGTAATAATTCGAAGAGTTTGTATATTATGATCAAACCCTCCAAAATCATCCATACATTCATTTAAGGACTCTTCTCCTGCGTGAGCAAAAGGAGGATGTCCAAGATCGTGAGCTAAACTTAAGGTTTCACATAAATCTTCATTTAGTTTAAAAATTTTTCCTAAAGTTCTAGCGATCTGTGAAACTTCGAGTGAGTGAGTTATTCTGGTTCTGTAATGATCGCCCGCTGTATTAACAAACACTTGGGTTTTATGTTTTAATCTTCTAAAAGCAGTAGAATGTATAATCCTGTCTCGATCTCTTTGATATGGAGATCTTAACGAACTTGTTTTTTCTTTATAAATTCTCCCAACCGATTTAATGGGTGTTGCAAATTTTGAATATTCATTATTTTGCATAAGATGTGCTAAAAATGTATAATACATTATTTTATAAATATGACTAACAAAATTGAATTTACTGATTCTGCTAAAAAAGAAATTGAAAGAGTAATTTCTGAAAAAGGTCCAAAAGTATATTTTAGAATTTCAGTTCAAGGAGGTGGTTGTTCTGGTTTTAAATACAATTTCTCTTTTGACGATAAAATTAAAAAAGATGACAATATTTTTGAAAAAACACTTATCGATAAAAATTCTTTAAAAATTATCAATGGTTCGATAGTAGATTTTAAAAAAGAGTTGATTGGCAATTCGTTTATCATAAACAATCCAAAAGCTAACTCTTCGTGTGGTTGTGGTCTGTCTTTTTCAGTTTAATGAAAATTGTCTCCTGGAATGTTAACTCAGTAAGAGCAAGAATCTTAAACATACTAAATTATTTAAAAAACTCTAAACCTGATATTTTAATGATACAGGAAATAAAAACTGAAGAAAAAAACTTTCCTTTTAACGATTTTAAAAATTTAGGATATCAATCGTATGTATTTGGTCAAAAAAGTTATAATGGTGTAGCTTTTCTATCAAAAAAAAAAATTGATAAAATTAATATCACTTTTTTTAAAGACAAACTAAATCAATCAAGAATTATTGTTGGAGATATTAAAAATAAATCAAATACTTTTAAGTTAATTAATATTTATGTTCCCAATGGAAATCCAATAAATACAGAAAAGTATGATTATAAGAAGAATTGGTTTAAAAGTTTTATTAAAGAAGTAAAAAAAACTTTATCAGAAAATAAAAATATTATCATAGGTGGTGATTTTAATGTAATCCCAGAAGAAATTGATGTTTATAATCATGCAAAATATGAAAATGATGCTCTGTTCAAATTAGAAATAAGAAA
>JAGFWA010000052.1 GCA_017640245.1 Pelagibacteraceae bacterium | reverse complement strand
AAGTATCTCTCTAACTGCTTCAGCTCCAATACCTGCGGTGAAAGAGTCTGCGCCATATTTTTCTTGTGCTTTTATATATTCTTCTTCTGAGAGTAATTGGCCAGTTTTAAGTTCTGTCAATCCAGGTTCTGTTACCATAAAACTTTCAAAATATAAAACTCTCTCGACTTCTTTAAGTTTCATATCAATTGCTAAAGATATTCTGCTAGGTAAAGATTTTAAAAACCATATATGTGCCACTGGACATGCTAAATCGATATGACCCATTCTTTCTCTTCTTACGTTTGATTTAGTTACTTCCACTCCGCATTTTTCACAAATAATCCCTCTAAATTTCATCCTTTTGTATTTTCCGCATAAACATTCATAATCTTTAACAGGTCCAAATATTCTTGCACAAAAGAGACCGTCTTTTTCGGGTCTAAAGGTTCTGTAATTGATTGTTTCGGGTTTTTTGATTTCACCAAATGACCAAGATTTAATTTTATCAGGGCTGGCTAGAGTAATTTTAATATGAGTAAAATTTTTTTCTGATGATAAACTCTTTGATTCTTTGAATATTTTTTTTTGCACTTTTTTCCTATTAATTCAATTCAATATTTAAACCCAAAGCTCTTATTTCTTTTATTAGTACGTTAAAAGACTCGGGTACTCCGGACTCAAATTTTTCATTACCTTTAACGATTGTTTCATAAACTTTTGTCCTTCCAGCAACGTCATCTGATTTTACAGTTAAAATCTCTTGTAATGTGTAAGAAGCTCCATAAGCTTCTAGTGCCCAAACTTCCATTTCTCCGAATCTTTGACCGCCCAGCTGTGCTTTCCCTCCTAAAGGTTGTTGAGTAACCAAACTATAAGGTCCTGTAGAACGAGCATGAATCTTATCTTCAACGAGATGATGAAGTTTTAACATGTAAATAATCCCAACAGTAACTGGTCTATCAAATTTTTTTCCAGTTCTTCCATCCCATAAATTTGTTTGTCCTGTATTAGGTAATTTTGCTAACTCTAACATTTTTGTAATATCTTCAGTAGAGGCGCCATCAAATACTGGTGTAGCTATAGGCACACCATTAGAAAGATTTTGACAAAACTCTATAAATTCTTTTTCATCTAAATTATTCATAACATTCTTAAATGTTTTTTCCCCATATACTGATTGAAGAGAATTTTTTAATTCTTTGTTATCATTTACTTTATCTCCCTTTAGATACTTGTTTAAAAGATTTTTTATTTTTTCTCCCATTTCTGAACATGACCAACCTAAATGCGTTTCTAATATTTGTCCCACATTCATACGGCTTGGTACTCCTAAAGGATTTAAAACTATATCGACCGGCTTTCCACTTTTCATATATGGCATATCTTCTACTGGAACAATTTTACTAACTACCCCTTTATTACCATGCCTGCCTGCCATTTTATCTCCTGGCATAAGTCTCCTTTTAACTGCAACGAAAACTTTGACTACCTTCATAACAGTTGGTAATAAATCATCGCCTTGTCTTATCTTTAAAACTTTATCTTCAAATCTTAATTGAATATCTTGATGAGCGCTATTATATTGATTCTTTAATTGTAAAACTTTGTTGTTTACATTTTCATTTTTAAATTTTAATTTCCAATACTCTTTTATACTTAAAGATTCTAACTTATCTTTATTAACTACATCTTCTTCTTTAATAAGGTCATTAAGTCTTAATTTAATATTTCTCTCAAGAATTTCTTCTTCAACCTTTTTATCTTCTTGAACAGACTCAATTTCAGATCTTTCAATAGCTATGCCTCTTTCATCTTTTTCTACCCCATGTCTATTAAATACTCTAACATCTACAACAACGCCTGAACTTCCGGCTGGCAATTTTAAAGAAGTGTCTCTTACATCGGTTGCTTTTTCCCCGAAAATCGATCTTAAAAGTTTTTCTTCTGGACTTGATGCACTTTCACCTTTTGGTGTCACTTTTCCAACCAAAATATCGCCAGACTTTACTTCAGCTCCAATGTAAACAACTCCTGACTCATCAAGATTTTTCAAACTTTCCTCACTAACATTTGGAATATCTCTGGTAATTTCTTCGGTTCCCAACTTTGTGTCTCTAGCCATTAATGCATGTTCCTCAATATGTATTGAGGTAAAAACATCATCGGTTACACATCTTTCAGAAATTAATATTGAATCCTCAAAGTTGTATCCTTGCCAGGGCATAAAAGCCACTGTTACATTTTTTCCAAGAGCAAGTTCACCTAATTTTGTTGCTGGACCGTCTGCTATAATATCGCCCGTCTTAATTATATCTCCCACTTTCACCAGGGGTTTTTGATTAATACATGTGTTTTGATTTGATCTTTGAAATTTTAATAAATTATAAATATCCACTCCAGATTTTGATAAATCTTTTTCCTCTGTTGCTTTAACAACAATTCTTTTTCCGTCAATCTTGTCAATAATTCCATTGCGTTTTGCAACTATTGTGACCCCGGAATCTAATGCAACATCTCCTTCTATTCCAGTACCAACCAATGGTGCTTCAGGTTTTAACAAAGGAACTGCTTGACGCATCATATTTGAACCCATTAAAGCTCTATTCGCATCATCATTTTCTAAAAAAGGTATAAGAGAAGCAGCAACAGAAACAAGTTGTTTGGGAGAAACATCTATGTAGTCGATATTTTCTTTTCTAGATAAAATAAAGTTTAGACCGGTTCTGCAAGATACGAGTTCCTCTACAAAGCTTCCGTCAGAACTAACAGGTGAATTAGCTTGTGCAATAGTAAATTTTTCTTCTTCGATTGCGGATAAATATTCAATTTTATCCAAAATTTTTCCATTTAAAACTTTTTTGTAAGGACTTTCAATAAATCCATATCTGTTAACCTTAGAGTAAGTAGCTAAACTATTAATAAGACCAATGTTTGGTCCTTCGGGAGTTTCGATTGGACAGATTCTTCCATAATGCGTTGGGTGCACATCTCTAACTTCAAATCCTGCTCTTTCTCGAGTCAAGCCTCCAGGACCTAAAGCGGAGACTCTCCTTTTATGAGTAATTTCTGATAGTGGATTTGTTTGATCCATAAATTGGGATAATTGAGATGTACCAAAAAAATCTTTAAAAGATGTAGTAATTGGTTTTGCATTAATTAAATCTTGGGGCATTGTAGATTCTATTTCAAGTAAAGTAGACATCTTTTCTCTTATTACTCTCTCCATTCGTAATAATCCGATTCTAAATTGATTTTCTACTAGCTCGCCTACAGATCTTACCCGTCTATTACCTAGATGATCTATATCGTCTACGTCTCCTTTGCCATCTCTTAAGTCTAACATAAACTTTATTATTGATATGATGTCGTCGAGCGTTAATACTCTTTTTGTGTCCGGTATTTTCAAATTTAATTTAGCATTGAGCTTAACTCTTCCGACGTCAGAAAGATCATAACGCTCCTTGTTAAAATATAAATTTTTAAAAACTTCTTCGGCTGTTTGAATAGTTGGTGGTTCTCCTGGTCTTAAAATTTTATAAATATCCGTTAACGCATCTTCTTTGTTTTTATTTTTATCAATTTTCACCGTTTCAAAAATATACGGTCCTCTTAAAATTGAATCTACATTCGCAAGTTCAAGTTGACGGATGTTCGAGGACAGTATTTTTTGTAAACTTTCTTCTGTTACGTCAAAACCTGATTGTAAAATTAATTCTCCATTTGCATCTTTTATATCTCCTTTGGTATATTTTCCAATTAATTCTTTTTCGGAAATAATAATTTCCTTTAATTTTTTTTCCTTTAATTTTTTTGCCAAAATAAAATTTAATTTTTCACCTTTTTTTAATATTTTTTTATTATTTTCTTTATTAATTAGATCAAATAACAATTTAATGGGCCTTTTATACTTCTCTGGTTTAAAATTTGTAGACCAAGAATTTAATTTAGAATCAAAAATATAGGTGTCATATGTGTAAAATTTATCTAAAATATTCTCTCTTGTAACTCCTAAAGCATAAAGCAAAGTAGATATTGGAAGTTTCCTTTTCCTATCAACTCTAAAATATAATATGTCTTTCGGATCAAATTCAAAATCTAACCAAGATCCTCTTCCGGGTATAATTCTACAATTAAACAACAATTTGCCGCTAGCATGTGTTTTGCCCTTATCGTGATCAAAAAAAACGCCTGGACTCCTATGCATTTGATTTACAACCACTCTTTCAACTCCATTAACAACAAAAGTTCCGCTGTCTGTCATTAACGGAAGGTCTCCCATAAAAACTTCCTGCTCTTTTGCAGAAAAAATCTGCTTTGTATTATTCTCTAAGTCAATTTGGTAAACGACGAGTCTTAGATTAGCTTTTAATGCAGCAGAATAAGTTAAACTTCTTTGTCTACATTCTGTAACATCAAATTTTGGCTTTTCTAAACTATAAGATATAAATTCTAGAGATGATTTTTCTGATGTATCATTTATGGGAAAGATGCTTTTAAAAACTCTATTCAAACCTTTATTGTTTTCTAAAATTTTATCGTTAATATTATTTTTGTTATTTTTTACTGTTGATTTCAAAAATTCATTATAAGAATCTTTTTGAACCTCTATTAAATTCGGAATAGATAAACTTTCCTTTAATTTACCAAAACTTTTTCTAATACTTTTTTTTTGAGTAAAAGTTAATTCCATTAAGTAACTAATAATTTGGTACGCTAAAAACTAAAATGGTACCAATCTTTATTTTAATTCTACTTTTGCGCCAGCAGATTCAAGTTTTTTCTTTGCTTCCTCGGCATCTTTTTTTGCAACACCTGTTTTGACTTCTTTGGGTGCTGCCTCAACTAAATCTTTTGCTTCTTTTAAACCTAGGCCTGTTATTGATCTAACTTCTTTAATTACATTTATTTTTTTATCTCCAAAAGATGATAAGAAAATTGTAAACTCACTTTTTTCTTCTGCGGCAGGAGCTGCCGTACTAGCAGCTGCAGCAACTGGTGCTGCGGCTGTAACACCCCATTTTTCTTCTAATTGTTTTGATAACTCTGCTGCCTCAACTACAGTAAGTTTTGAAAGTTCGTCTATGATTTTATTTAAATCTGCCATCGTTTTATAAGTTCAAAGTTTGAATTAGTTTTTTTTACTTTTTGCGTGCGCCAAAATAGCAATTTTTGAGCCAGGTGCAAGCAAAATACTTAAAATTTTTTGAGCAGGAGAAGAAAAAATACCCACAATTTTAGCTCTAGCTTCATCTAATGTAGGAAGTGTGGCTATTTGAGCCACATCTTTAGGCTCTAAAACCTTCCCATCCATAAATCCTGCTACGATTTTTAGAGGTGAGTTACTTCTCGCATACTTTGTTAAAATCTTAGCTGACATAATTGGGTCGGAAGAAATAGCTGTAGCAGTTGGGCCGCTAAAAAAATTTTCTAACTCTTTACATTTGGTTTCTTTAACGGCTAATTTAGTTATTCTATTTTTCGTAACTTTAAAGAAAATACCATTTTTTCTCATTTCAGCTCTTATTTTATCAAGTTCAACTACACTCAAACCTTGGTAGTGAGCAATCATTACAGCTTCGTTTGAAGAAAAAGCCTCTTTCATTTCCTTTATATAATTTTTCTTCTCTTCTTTGTTCATCATGGTTTAAATATCTTTAAATTTTAGTTTAAATGAAATTCCCATAGTCGAAGATAAATAAATGTTTTTGATGTTTTCAGAATTAAAAATGTTGGGTTTTTCTTTCTTTAAATTTTGAAAAAGCGATTTTAAATTTTCTAGTAATTTACTTTCTGTAAAATTCTTTCTTCCAATTGACACTCCAAGATTCCCATCTTTATCATTTTTAATTTCTACAAGTTTATTTTTA
>JAGFWA010000051.1 GCA_017640245.1 Pelagibacteraceae bacterium | reverse complement strand
TCAGGTAAAGATTCGACAAGACAAATTTTAAAACAAAAAAATATAAAAAAAAATATTTTAAGTATAAAAAAAATTTTTGAAAAACTTTTAAATTCTAAAAATAAAAAAACTAAACCTATTTTTGTAGATAATTATAGCTGGCTAGGAAAATTGAAGTATATCGATTTTTTGAGAGATGTTGGAAAACATTTTACAATTAACAAGATGCTTACATTCGACAGTGTAAAACTTCGATTGGAAAGAAAACAATCTTTAAGTTATATGGAGTTTAATTATATGATTTTACAGGCTTATGATTTTTATCAGTTATTTAAAAAAAATAATTGCATTTTACAAATGGGTGGTTCTGATCAATGGGGAAATATTGTCAATGGCGTTGAATTAATCAGAAGAATTTTACAAAAAGAAGCTTTTGGCCTCACGACTCCTCTAATAACTCTTTCCTCGGGAGATAAAATGGGCAAGTCTGAAAAAGGTGCGGTATGGTTAGATCAAAAATTATTTTCTGCATATGACTACTGGCAGTTCTGGAGAAACACTGCTGATGAAGATGTTAAAAAATTTTTAAAATACTTCACTGAAATAGATATAAATGAAATATCTAAAAAAATTGAGAACGAGAAAGACATCAACAAATTAAAAATATTGTTAGCAAATGAAGCGACCAACATATTGCATGGTTCAAAAGCTGCCAAAGACAGTGAGGAAACCGCAAAAGAAACTTTTATTCGAGGTGGTATTGGAAAAGAAATACCTGAAAAAAAAATTTCTAGAAAATTAATTTCAAAAGGGATTAACATTATAGACTTAGTTTTTCAGAATGGTCTTTCTTCTTCAAAAAGTGATGCGAGAAGAATGTTAAAAAATAAAGGCATTAAAATAGATGATCAAATTATCAGTGATGAAAAAAAAATAATTGGCTTAGAAGAGTTTTCAGAAAAAAACCATATTAAATTGTCTATCGGAAAAAAAACACACCTAAAGGTTACAGTTATTTAGAATTTCTTTTTTTTATATTTTCCAATGCTCGAGTAATAAACCTTGGTGTAAGAGTTTTGACAGGATTAACGGTCGTTTTTAAATCATCTGGTAAACCTTTAATTTTAAAACTTAATCCAAAAAGACCTTCTCCAGCTTTTTTACTAATCAAAATATCACCTACTACTGGAATCTTTGAAATTAAAGTGTTTAAGGTTTTGGCGGGTATCAATGTTCCTCTTAAACTAATTAATCCACCTCCTCTTTCCACATATCCTTCCATTAAAATTGAAATGGATGGACCAATCATAAATATTTCTTTTATATTCATGGTGGTTGGATCAGTCTCATATTTTATAATCAGAGTATCAAAAGTTATGCCTTCGCCTTTTAATGTATCGGTAAGACCTTGTAGGTCTGCTAAACTCAGTAGTTTTGCAAAAGCAGGGGCTTTGATTAATTTAAAATTATCTACTGTTAGAACTGCAGAAGAATTTTTATCATCAAATTTTGATACATAAAGTAAATTTCCATTCCTCAATCCGTCAAAAAATTTGTAACTATTCACTACTGGTCTGGCTATATCTGAATAAATTTCCAAAATTTTTCTGTTAGAATTTTTTTCTTTTTTTAAAGAAACGTCTAAGTATTTACCATTTGTAAATTCACTTTTTCCAGAAAGTTTTTCAAAATTACCCTTATTAATAAATCCGATAAGTCTAAACTTCTCTAGTGGAAACTCAGTATTTGTCGAAACTCTATCAAAATCAATCTCAACATTTTTTGATATATTTTTCAAAAAATTACTTTTATTTGCTTTACTAAGTTCTTTTGCCAGTAATTTTGCATCAAAATTTGTGCCTTTAATTCTAATTTTTTTCTTATTTTCAATTGTAAAATCGTTGTTAAATTCAGCGTTTAGTTTGGTTTTCACATAAATTTTGTCAAAATCTAATAAATAATAATCTTTACTTAATTTTAAATTTTCTATCTGAAATAAATCTTGATCGCTTGAAAAATAAATTTTATTAAAAAAAAGATTGTCCTTTTTTTCAATAAAAAATTCGCATGAAAGACTGGATGACTTAAGATCATTAGAATTCGAAGAATAATTTATTAATGGAATTTTTATTGGATGTTTTCCTGTAAAAATGACATTTAATTTATTAATTTTATTTTTTTTATTGTAAGTAAAATTGTGAAATTCTTCATTAGTTTTGATTTGTCCAAAAATTGAAAATTTATCTATTTTTTGGTTCTTGTAATCTAAATTAAAATTCAAATCTTTTAGATGAACTTTTTCTATTTTTTCTTTTAAAAGCCTATTATTTATTTTTTCTTTTAGATCAGTCGTTAAATGAGTTAGTGAGCCCGTTCCATTAACATCAAATTTTTTTATTGCTAGTGTTTTATCTAACTTTAAATTAAATGTTTTTGTAAAAGATCCTTTTAAAGATAAATTTGAAAAATTATTAGTATTAAATCCAATCATAGAAAATATTTTTTTACTATTTGGCCCTGAAGAATTAATTTTATTTTTCAATACTGCAGTAATATTATGGTCTTCTTGATCTTTATTATAATCTATTTTGCCTTCATAAATTTGAAGACCATCCAATTTAGCAGATAAGTCTTCTAAATTTAATGACTGCTTTTCATAAAAAAAATTAAAATTTATGTCCTTAATTAAATGTTCATTTTTAATATTAATCACCGTTTCTTTTACGAGGCCACTTACATTAAAGTTGTCTTTTGGTTTAAAACTTTCATCAAATTCTATTTCAGAATAGATTTTAAATTTTGAGCGCTTAACATTATTTAATAAAATTTTCCTAAAGTTACCTGGCTTGATCCTTACAATTATCGGTTTTATTGAATTAAAGTCTATATAATTGGTGTTTATACTTACTTTCTTAATACTATTTTTATTTTGTAATAGGGAAAGCAAATCTATATCTGCTCTGAGAGTATTTAAAGGAATTGGTTTTTTTAAATAACTAACCTGAGGATTAATAAACTTTAAAAATACTAATTTTTTTTACATCTAATAAAATTGAAATTTTTTCAAAATTTAGATCCAAATTTTGATCATTTTTTTAATTTGAGAAATTATGATATTATTAAATTTTTTTGTTTCATAACCAAAATAAGATAAATAAAATAAAACAATTATTAATGAGATAAAAAGTACAGAAAATATTAAAAAAACAGCTTTTTTCATTTATTTTTTTGCTCTGAAGATTGACCCCTCAATAAACTCATCAATATTACCGTTTAGCACTTGGTCAGGATTTGTATTTTCAATATTATATCTTAGATCCTTTACAAGCCTGTAAGGTTGCAATACATACGACCTTATTTGGTGTCCCCAGCCAATATCTGTTTTAGAATCGATTTCACTTTGATTTTTATCTTCCTTTTTTTGAAGTTCATGTTCGTAAAGTCTGGCTTTTAACATTTTGTAACACGTTTCTTTATTTTTATGTTGAGACCTTTCGTTTTGACATTGAACTACAATTTTAGTTGGTAAGTGTGTAATCCTAACAGCGCTGTCAGTAGTATTAACATGCTGTCCTCCTGCACCGCTAGATCTATATGTATCAATTCTCAAATCTTTTTCATCAATAATTATATCGATATTATCGTCAACACAGGGGTAAACCCAAATACTTGCAAAGCTTGTGTGTCTTCTGGCACCTGAATCAAATGGCGAAATTCTTACCAACCTATGAACTCCGGACTCTCTTTTCATAAGCCCATAAAGATTTTCACCAGTAACTTTAAGGGTAGAGGATTTTATCCCGGCCTCTTCACCTCTATGTTCGCTAATCATTTGGTATTTGAAATTTTTTTTATCAAACCATTTTAAATACATCCTTCTCAACATTTCTGCCCAATCTTGGCCCTCTGTACCTCCAGCGCCAGCATGAATTTCTATATAAATATCTAAGTTGTCATTTTCACCAGACAAAAAACACTTAATCTCAAATTTTTTTATTTCTTGTAAAATATCAAATATTTTTTTTGAACAATCGTTGAGTGTAGCTGAATCATTTTCGTCTAGTGCTAATTTATTTAGATCTTTAAGATTATTTAATTCTTTTTCTGTATTAAGATAAAAGTTTAAAATATTCTCTAAAAAATTCTTTTCCTTTACTACTTTTTTCGATTGATTACCGTCTTTCCAAAAATCCTTTTTTAAAATTTCAGAATTTAGAAATAATATTCTATCCTTAACTTTATTATCATCAAAGATACCCCCTTATATTTAAAAGAGAATTTTCTGATAGCTCAATATTTTTCTGAAAATTATTCATTAATAAAATCTTCTAAATTTTTTAAACTTATCATAATTTTTTCCTAAACCTAAATTTTTTAAGTTTATTTCTTTTAAGCTATTTTCTTTAAAAGATTCGGATATCGCTTTGGCTTCGGAAAAACTAGTAATTTCGCCCGTATCGTAATCAACAGGAAAAAAATAAATGTTTTCAGGAATCTTAAAAGGCTTCATGTCTTCCTTGTATATAGCACTTTCAACAAATTTTTTAAATATTGGTAATGCAGTTTTTGAACCGGTTTCAAATTTACCAAGAGATTTTGGCGTATCATATCCTATATACACGCCTATTGCTAAATCAGATGTAAAACCTATAAACCAGGCATCAAAATATTCATTTGTTGTTCCTGTTTTGCCTGCCAAGGGCACATTTAAATTTTTTAATTTTTTACCAGTGCCTCTTTTAATAACACCCTCAAGCATTGATGTGATTTGATACGCTGTTTGTTCACTAATCACTTGCTTATATTTATCTAAAATTATTGGAAAAAAATCTTCATCGTCTTTGATAACACTACATCCTTCACAAATTCTAGTTTCTGAATTATAAATTGTTTTCCCTCTTCTGTTTTGAATCCGATTGATTAAAATAGGTGTTATCTTTTTGCCTCCATTTGCAAATGTACAATAAGCATTTGTTAATTTTAAAAGAGTTGTTTCGTTAGATCCTAAAGACACTGATAAAAGTTCAGGAACATTTTCATAAACACCTAAGTCTACTGATGTTTTAGAAATTTTATCAAAACCTAGCTTTTGTGCTATTCTCACTGTCATTAAATTTCTAGATTTCTCTATCCCTTTTCTTAAGGTAGAGGGTCCATAAAACTTTTTTCCATAGTTTTCCGGTTTCCAATCTTTTAATCCCACTCCCTGTTCGCTTACAAAAGGCGCATCTAGAATTAGAGAATTTGGTAAAAAACCATTTTCTAAAGCAGAAGCATAAACAATTGGTTTAAAAGCAGATCCGGGCTGTCTTTTTGCTTGGGTAACTCGATTAAATTCACTAGACTTAAAACTATAACCTCCAACTAAAGCTTTTACCTTACCATTATGAGGATCCATTACTACTATACCGCCATTAACTAATGGCAATTGTTTAAGTGTCCAAATGTTACTCTTAGTCTTTTTAACAAATATTAAATCCCCAATTTCAAATAAGTCGATGAAATCTTTTTTTCTTGTCCATTCTAAATTTTCAAAAGGCATTTTGGCTATTTTGTTTGTGTCAATAAATTTAATTTCAGATATATAATTATCAACTTTAAGGATTTGAACAATTTCCCAATTTAATGTTTCGTCAATTTTAATATCGTTTATTACATTTTTCCAATTCTTATCTTTAAAAATATTAGAAATTGGCCCTCTCCATCCGTGACGTTTGTCATATTTTTCTATACCAAATCTTAAAGAATTAAGTGCTGCTATTTGATATTTTCTGTCCAAAGGAGTACTGATTGATAAGCCTTCTGAGTAAAGCTTTTCAAAACCATAATCTGTTTTAACAATTCTTCTTACTTCTTCTGTATATGATTTTGCCTCCTTTATAAGAAAAACTTTTCTTTTTTTTAAATTTATCTTTTGTTTTAAAAATTTTTGAAGCTCATCATTAGAAATATATCCATTGTCGTTTAAATTTTTTAAAACCATATTTCTTCTAACTGTTGCTTTTTCAATTGAATTGTAAGGATTATATTTGCTCGGCGCTTTAGGAAGAGCGGCTAAAAGAGCCGCTTCATTATAATTAAGTTCTTTGACCGACTTATTAAAGTATTCTAAACTTGCCGATGCAACTCCATATGTGCCTTTACCAAGATAAATTTCATTAAGATAAAGTTCTAAAATTCTTTTTTTGGAATATGCTTTTTCTATTCTAAAAGCTAATATGGCTTCTTTAATTTTTCTTTTTAAAGAAACTTC
>JAGFWA010000050.1 GCA_017640245.1 Pelagibacteraceae bacterium | reverse complement strand
TTCAAAAAATGTATACCAACACATTTCCAAGTTAGTCAAAAAAGATCTTTCAAACTCTTTTGTAAGATTGGAAGTTATTTGTGATAGAGAAGGGTTTTGGCTCAAACCTCATTGTGATATTAAAGAAAAACTAGTTTCAGGTTTAATATTTGTTAATCCTTTTAACGAATCAGAAAATCTTGGAACTGATTTGTATGATGAAACACTTAACAAAATTAAAACTGTTCCTTACAAAGATAATTATGGTTATTTTTTTACAAGTGGACCCAATACTTGGCACGGCATGGAAAAAAAAAAAATTAAAAAAGAAAGAAGAGGGCTGCAAGTTAACTATGTTACATTTAAAACTGACTGGAAAGTTAAAAGTTAATTAGATGTCTTGTAGTGCCTTTACTTCTATAGGATATTTTTTTAAGGATTCAATAGACTCTACACAAGCATTTGCCGCAGCAAACGTGGTGAAATATGGAATTTTGTTCATCAGGCTTGATCTTCTTAAACTGAATGAATCTGCAACCGCAATAGAGTCCTTACCCTCCGTTGTATTAATTACCAAAGCAATGCTTTTACTATTTAATTTTTCAACTATATGCGGAGAACCTTGATTAACTTTATTAATCTTTTTGCACTTAATGCCCTTGGAAACTAAATATTTGGCAGTACCAGGAGTTGCGCACAATAAAAATCCTAATTTTATTAATTTTAAGGCATTATTTAATATTTTTTCTTTATCTTTATCCCTTACAGATATAAACGCAGTTCCTTTCAAAGGAATGCTATTATTGCTCGCCATTTGGCTTTTAGCAAAAGACAAACCAAAATTTTGATCAAAACCCATTACTTCACCAGTTGATTTCATTTCTGGACCCAAAAGGACATCGACTTCAGGAAATTTATTAAAAGGAAATACTGCTTCTTTTACTGCAAAAATCTTTTCATTTTTTATTCTCAGATCAAAACTAGATAAATTTTCACCCGCCATAACTCTGGATGCTATTTTGGCAACAGGAAGTCCAGTTGCTTTTGATACAAACGGTACGGTTCTACTTGCTCTTGGATTCACTTCTAAGACATAGACTTCTTTGTCTTTAACCGCAAATTGGATATTAATTAATCCCAGCACCTTAAGAGCTACAGCCAATTGTTTGGTTTGCTCTTTTATTTTATTTATAATTTCCTCATCCAAAGTGTAGGGAGGGAGTGAGCATGCAGAATCCCCTGAGTGAATACCCGCTTCTTCAATATGTTCCATAATTCCGGCAACAAAAATTTTATTGCCATCCGAAATAGCGTCTACATCCACTTCTGTTGCGTCATTTAAAAATTTATCAATGAGAACAGGATTTGATCCAGATACTTTTACCGCCTCATCTATGTATTTTTTTAAATCGAAATCATTATGAATTATTTCCATTCCTCTTCCACCAAGGACATAAGATGGTCTTATAACAATTGGAAAGCCTATCTTGCTGGCAATTTGAAAAGACTCACTTTTATTTTTTGCAATTCCACTATCTGCCTGTTTTAAGTTTTCTTTAATTAATACCTCTTTGAATCTTTCTCTATCTTCGGCTAAATCTATAGAATCAAATTGGGTTCCCAAAATCGGAATATTATTTTCTGCAAGTGCTTTTGCGAGTTTTATAGGTGTCTGACCACCAAACTGAGCAATAACACCTAACAACTTACCATTTTGTCTTTCTTTAGCTATTATATTAAAAACGTGTTCTTCTATCAAAGGCTCAAAATATAATCTGTCACTGGTATCATAATCAGTAGAAACAGTTTCTGGGTTACAATTGATCATAATTGTTTCATATCCTTTTTCCTTCAAAGCAAAGCTTGCTTGACAACAGCAGTAATCAAATTCGATGCCTTGACCAATTCTGTTTGGTCCGCCCCCCAAAATTATGATCTTTTCTTTGTTTGTTGGGTTGGCCTCGCATACAGCTAATTGATCTACTGATTTTTGATAAGTTGAATACATGTATGGAGTTTGGGATTTAAATTCGGCTGCACAAGTATCAATTTTCTTAAATACAGGAAACACGCCCAATCTCTCTCTTTCTTTTTTAACTTGTTTAACGTTGACTTCAGTTAACTCGGCAATTTTGTCGTCCGAAAAGCCTATAGATTTTATATGGGAGAATTCTTCAGACGTTTTTGGTAAACCATTTTTTTCTAATTTTTTCTCTTCATTAACCAATTCAGATATCTGTTCTAGAAACCAAGGGTCTATATTAGTGAGTTTATAAATATTTTTAATTCCAACTTTTCTTCTAAAGGCCTCAGCTATGATAATAAGTTTGTCAGGTAAATTTTGACTTAATTTATTTTTTATTTCTTTGTCAGATATTTTATTAAGGGGATCTAACCCTTTATAACCCACCTCCAAAGACGCTAACCCTTTTTGTAGAGATTCTTTGAAGTTTCTTCCTATAGCCATTGCTTCACCAACTGATTTCATGGAGGTACCTAATTTAACTTTGGCTGATCTAAATTTTTCAAATGTGAATCTTGGAATTTTGGTTACAATATAGTCTATTGTGGGCTCAAATGATGCCGGTGTTGTTCCGGTAATCTCATTTGTTAGTTCATCAAGAGTGTAACCGATAGCCAATTTTGCAGCTACTTTTGCAATTGGAAAACCAGTTGCTTTTGATGCTAGCGCCGATGATCTAGAAACTCTTGGATTCATTTCAATAATGACCATTCTTCCGTCTTTTGGATTAATAGCGAACTGAACGTTTGAACCACCAGTTTCAACGCCAATTTTTCTCAAACATTCAATGGAGGCATTTCTCATAATTTGAAATTCTTTATCCGTTAGTGTTAAAGCAGGCGCTACTGTAATCGAATCTCCAGTATGTATTCCCATTGGATCTACATTTTCAATCGAACAAATTATAATACAGTTGTCTTTTTTGTCTCTGACAACTTCCATTTCAAATTCCTTCCATCCCTCCAGAGACTCTTCAACTAAAACTTGATTTTTGGGAGATTCTAAAAGACCGGCTTTAACTAATTCAAAAAATTCTTTTTTGTTTTTTGCAATTCCTCCGCCAGATCCACCTAAAGTGAACGAAGGTCTTATAATTGCTGGTAAACCAACTTTTTTCAAAACTTTTTTTGATTTACTAAAGGAGTTAACTATTTCGGATTTAGGTAAATCTAAATTTATTTCTTTCATACATTTTCTAAACAAATCTCTATCTTCAGCTCTAGAAATTGCCTTGGCTTTTGCACCAATCAATTCAACTTTATTTTTTTTTAATATTCCTTTTTTTTCCATTACAATCGCTACATTCAATGCCGTTTGTCCTCCCATGGTTGGTAAAATTGCACATGGTTTTTCTTTTTTTATTATTTTTTCCACAATTTCTGTTGTGATTGGTTCTATATAAGTTTTATCCGCGACTTCTGGATCGGTCATAATTGTTGCAGGATTAGAATTAATCAATATTACCTTAAATCCTTCATCCTTTAGAGCTTTGCACGCCTGAGTTCCAGAATAGTCGAATTCACAAGCCTGTCCGATAATGATTGGGCCAGCACCTATTACTAAAATTTTTTTAATATCTTTTCTTTTTCCCATTTTTTTTGCTTGTTATTATATTGTTTAAAAATTTATCAAATAAATATTTACTATCTTGCGGTCCAGGATTTGCTTCAGGATGATATTGCACTGAAAATATTTTTTTTTCTTTTACCTCAATGCCCTCGATACAACCATCGAAAAGAGATTTATGAGTAATTTTTACAGAACTTGGAATTGATTTTGGATCAACTTCGAAACCGTGGTTCTGGCTTGTAATTTCGACTTTACTTGTAGTCAAGTCTTTGATCGGATGATTTGCGCCTCTATGACCAAGCGACATTTTTTTCGTTTTTGCACCCAATGCCAGAGATAATAGTTGATGACCTAAACAAATACCAAATATTGGAGTTTTACTATTAATTAATTTTCGTATTATTGGTATTGCGTATTTTCCGGTTGCTGCCGGATCTCCAGGGCCGTTAGATAAAAAAACTCCGTCTGGATTTAGTTTAATTATTTTTTCCGCAGAATAATTCGCAGGAACAACAGTTACAGCACAATTAATATCTGAAAAGCATCTAAGTATGTTTTTTTTAATTCCATAGTCTATAGCCACAACTTTATATTTATTTTTTTTGTTTTTTATGTAACCTTTTTTTTTATTCCATGATTTTAACGAAGACCAATGATATATTTTTTTGCAACTAACTTTTTTTGCTAGATCTAGACCCAGAAGACCGTTCCATGATTTAGATTCCTCCAGAAGTTTTTTAAAATTATGCTTACCATTTTTTAAAAATTGAACGGTACCTTTTGGAGCTCCTTTGTCTCTTATGTAGTTTGTAATCACTCTGGTGTCCAAACCAACGATGCCAACAATTTTTCTTTTTTTAAGCCATTTATCTAGCTTTTTAATTGATCTGTAATTAGATGGTTCCGTAACATTCGAATTAAAAATAACACCTTTAACCCACGCTTTATCAGCTTCATTATCATCGGGGTTTGTCCCAACGTTTCCAATATGCGGAAAGGTAAAATTTATAATTTGATCTGAATATGATGGATCTGTAATTATTTCCTGATAACCGGTTATTGAAGTGTTAAAACAAACCTCTCCAACCGCACTACCTTCATAACCTATACCTGTCCCAGAAAAACTAATGCCATCTTCAAAAACTAAAATACCTGTTGAAAAATTAATTGAATGATTGTTTTTTATATCTACAGCCTGTCTCAAATACAACTCATGAGTTAAAGCAAAACGTTTTAAACATGGTTTTGCGCAACATATGAAAAAGGTTAGCAATCGTCAAGTATCTTCTTTTTCTTTTGAAGACAGATTGTGATTAAAGTAAGTTTTAAAATTATGTCCCTTCAGATTAAAATAGAGAGCAAACTGAAAGAATCTTTAAAGTCCAAAGATAAAAAGACTTATTCAACTTTAAGATTGATGATTGCAGCCATTAAAGATGTTATGATTGCTAAAAAGATTAAGGCTGAAAAAAAATTACCTGACAATGATCTAACAGTTGTTCTCAAGAAGATGGTTAAGCAACGAAACGAATCTTGCGAAATTTATAAAAAAGCTGGAAGAAATGAATTATTAAACAACGAAATGTCAGAAATTAAAATTATTAATGAGTTTCTGCCTAAACAATTAAATGAGGAAGAAACAAGAAAAATTTGTCTCGAAACCATTAAAAATGTTGGGGCCAGTTCGATTAAAGATATAGGAAAAGTTATGGGAGCGCTCAAAAAAAAATATTCTGATGTTCTTGATTTTTCAAAAGTTAGTCAGATTATAAAAGAAAATTTGAACTAAGATGAAATATCCTAAAAATTATTTGGAAGAAATTAAATTAAGGTTAAAAGTTTCTCAGGTGGTAGGAAAAACGGTAAAATTAAAAAAAAGAGGCAAGGAATTTATTGGACTTTCACCATTTACAAATGAAAAAACTCCATCCTTTACAGTGAGCGATGAAAAAGGATTTTATCATTGTTTTAGTTCGGGAGAGCATGGAAATATTTTTGATTTTCTTATGAAAACCCAATCTCTTAAATTTGGAGAAGCAGTAAGACAATTGGCTTTAGATGCAGGGATGCAACCTTACAGATTTTCTAGTTTTGATTTAGAAAAGGAAAAAAGATATCAAACTTATAAAAATATTTTAGAAGATTATACAAATTATCATCATAGACAGTTAATATTGGGTAAAAATTTATCAGCAACTAATTATCTTTTAAAGCGACAGGTAAACAAAAAAATTATATCAGAATTTCAACTAGGCTTTGTTCCAAATAATTCAGATTACTATAATGACTTGTTAAAAAAATTTACGGAGGAAGAAATTAAACAAACGGGTTTATTCTACAAAAATGAAAAAAACAATAAATTTGTTGATAGATTTCATTCAAGAATTATTTTTCCAATTAAAAATATTGTTGGTGACGTAGTTGCTTTTGGCGGTAGAATTATTAAGGAATCTCAAATTGCAAAATATATAAATTCACCGGAAACTGAATTTTATAAGAAAGGCAAACATATTTTTAATTTGGAAAAGGTAAAATCTGTTCCCAATAAAACTCAAGAAGTAATAGTAGTTGAGGGTTACATGGACGTTGTAAGCATGCATTCTTTTGGTATTAGAAACGTTGTTTCTAATCAAGGAACAGCTTTGACTGAAAACCAAATTAATTTAATTTGGAAATTTTTTAATAATGTAATTTTATGTTTAGATGGCG
>JAGFWA010000005.1 GCA_017640245.1 Pelagibacteraceae bacterium | reverse complement strand
GCTCCTACGGAAGATAAAGCAGACTCTAAACCTCCTATAAAATAAATAATTAAATATAGAACTATAGGAGAGAGTACCGGCAAAAGAGATGGTATGATCATTTCTTTAATTGCAGTTTTTGTCAATAAATCAACTAACCTGCCATAATCAGGTTTTCTTTTCCCTTTCATTATTCCAGGAATTTTTTTAAATTGCCTTCTTACTTCAATTACAACCGCTCCCCCTGCTCTTCCTACGGCCTGCATTCCCATTGATCCAAATAAATAAGGTAACATTCCACCAACCAAAAGCCCAATTACTACAAATGGATTTGATAAATCAAAGTTAACATTCACACCTTCAAGTTTAGAACCTGAAACAGTTGAAAAAAATTTTATATCTTCTGTATAAGCAGCAAACAAAACCAAAGCACCCAAACCTGCCGAACCTATAGCATATCCTTTTGTTACAGCCTTTGTTGTATTTCCAACTGCATCAAGAGCATCGGTAGTTTTTCTAACTTTTTTTGGTAGCTTAGACATTTCTGCGATTCCGCCCGCATTATCCGTAACGGGACCATAAGCATCCAAAGCTACAACCATGCCCGTTAATGCTAACATTGCAGTTACAGCAATCGCTATACCAAATAAACCAGCTAACTGATTTGTTATGATAATTCCTGCAACAATTATAAGCGCCGGCAGAGCAGTAGCTTCCATGGAAACTGCCAAGCCCTGAATAACATTAGTGCCATGTCCTGTGGTAGAAGATTTTGCAACACTCCTTACTGGTCTGTAATTAATTCCAGTATAATACTCAGTAACCCAAATGATCAGACCAGTTACGACCAGGCCAATTACACCGCAATAATATAAATCTAATCCTGAAAAATTTTTTGCTCCAACACTAAAAGTGTTTTCCAAACCAATAACGTTTGAAGTAATTGGATAAAGTATACCCAAAGAAATCACTGCACTTGCAATAAATCCTTTATAGAGGGCTCCCATAATATTCTTGCTTTTTCCAAGTTTAACGAAAAAGGTTCCTGCAATAGATGCGATTATGCATCCACCTCCAATTGATAAAGGATAAATCATCATATTTAAATTGTTTTGAAAAAATATTGATGCCAAAACCATTGTTGCAACAATGGTCACGGCATAAGTTTCAAATAGATCAGCAGCCATACCAGCACAATCGCCAACATTGTCACCTACATTATCAGCTATAACTGCAGGATTTCTTGGATCGTCTTCGGGTATTCCTGCTTCAACTTTTCCAACTAAGTCTGCTCCTACGTCGGCACCTTTAGTAAAAATTCCTCCCCCCAACCTTGCAAAAATTGAAATTAATGAAGCACCAAAGCCTAAAGCAATCAATGCATTAATTAATTCTCTACTATCAATTTCAAAAGCTAACAAAGCCCAATAGTAAATTGAGATAGCTAAGAGAGCTAAACTTGCAACCAAAAGTCCCGTTACAGCTCCAGATTTAAAAGCCATGGTTAAACCTTTTTGTAGACTTGATCTCGAAGCCTCGGCTGTTCTAACGTTCGCTTTAACAGAAATTAGCATTCCAATATAGCCCGCCATGCCTGAAAGAAAAGCTCCTATAAAGTAACCAAGACCCACTAATAAACTAAAAAAATAACTTATAATTATTAAAACCAAGACACCAACAATTGCTATGGTCTTGTATTGTCTGTTCAGATAGGCTTTTGCTCCAATCTCAATAGCTTCTGCAATTTCTTGCATTTTGTTATTGCCAGGACTTGAAGAAATTATCTGACTACTTAAAAAATAACTATAAACAATAGCTAGTATTCCAACAAATATGATTAAATATAAAATTTCAAAAGGTATTTCTGTATTCATGATTAGTTAAAAAAAAGAAAGTTGCCAAAAAATGAGTCTAAAGGCAAGAAATTATTCATAATTTTTTCTAACATTTTTTGAAATCTTATCTAAAATAGCGTTCAAATACCCTTTGTGAGCGGTTTCTAAAAAAAAATCTGAAATTTTTACGTATTCGCTAACGACAACATTTATTGGTGTTTTGTGACTAAACATGAGCTCAAATGTCGCAGATAAAATCATAAGTTTTAAAATTAAATCCGTTCTAGATGGATTAAATTCATCTTTAAGAATTGTCTTTAAATTTTCTAATAAAAGTTCTTCTCTTTCAATGGTTCCTAAAACGGTATCTTTAATAAATTTTTTATATCTGTGTTTTGGAAAAATTAATTCAGACTCTCTGTTTAAATAATGGCTATATAATTTTTGAACAACAATAATTCTAGGATTATTGTTTGGATTTACTTTATCCATTCAAAACTTCTAAAACTGCCTTCGCAGCCTCTTTCCCTTTATCAACTCTCTTTTTAGCCTGATCATCATTAAGGCAGGTGATTATAGCATTGCCAATTGGTTTTTTGTGTAAAATAGATAATTTCATTATTCCATTTATTATAGCATTGGAAATTAAACTAAAATTAGGAGTTTCCCCTTTGATAATACATCCGACAGCTATGAATCCGTCATATTTTTTTATATTCCTAGCTATCATCACAGGTATTTCAAATGCTCCTGGCACTTTTATAACTGAAGCAGTTATATTTTTTTTTTCTAATTCTCTGTTAGCACTCTGAAACAATTCAAATGTGCTGTTATACATTGATCTTACAATGCAAATTTTTAATTTTTTTTTCATTTAATTATTTCCTGTTTTGTAATTTTTATATTATAGCCTTCTAAAGCAATAATTCGTTTCTTTGATCTTGATACTAATATCATATTTTTTATTTTTAACTCCTTAATTATTTGAGCGCCTATTCCATAATATCTTAATATAGTGTTCTTTTCGGAAGAAAGAGATTTTGGATTTGTTCCCTCGCAAATAATTAATGCAAAATTATTAAATTTATTCAAATATTTTAAAGAAGTATTAAAAATATCTTTTTTAAAATTTAGAAAGTTATTTAAAATATTAGTTGAGATAACCCTTACTCTTGCTGCCCTGTTAGGATTAAATTTACCTTTTGTAATCGCATAATGTTTTACTCCATCCAATTTGTTTATAAATGTTTTTAAGTCAAATTTCCCAAATTTTTTTATACTAATTTTTCTGTTCGAAATATTTTTAATAAATCTCTCAGTTTTTAATCTGTAAGAAATTAAATCCTCGATCTTTAGAATTTTTAATTTATGAATCTTGGCAAATGGAATTAAATCTTTGTAACGAGCCATCGTTCCGTCTTCATTCATGACTTCACAAATAACTGCACTAGGATTTAATTTAGCTAATTTTGAAATATCTACTGAAGCTTCTGTGTGTCCTGCTCTTTCAAGAACGCCTCCATTTTTTGCAACTAAAGGAAAAACATGTCCTGGAGAAACAATGTCTTTTTTAGATGAACTTGGTTTAATAGCTACTTTAATTGTCTTTGCTCTATCATGAGCTGATATTCCCGTTGAGATTCCTTTTCCAGACTCTATTGATACTGTAAATGCCGTTTGAGTTCTTGACTTATTAATCGAAGACATTAAAGGCAAATTTAATTTTTTAACTTTTTGAGATGTAAGAGCTAAACATATTAAGCCTCTCCCGTGTTTTGCCATAAAATTAATTTTTTTGGCACTAGCTTTTGATGCGGGTATTACTAGATCGCCTTCGTTTTCTCGATCTTTGTTATCAACCAAGATAAACATTTTTCCTTTTTTAACATCTTTTATAATTTCCTTTATTGTTGATGAGGTTTTTTTCATTTTAGTTGTATAGATTATTTATATATTTTCCTACCAAGTCAAATTCGATATTAACTCTATCCCCCTTTTTTAAATTGGATAAATTGGTTAATTTTAGAGTATGCGGAATCATTGTAACTTCAAAAGCATTTTTAAATAATCGTGAGATCGTTAGAGAAACTCCATTAATTCCTATAGAACCTTTTTCGACAAGATATTTATAATCTTGTTTATTAATATCAAATTTAACAAAGGAAGTTTTGCCAATCGACTTAACCTTTAAAATTGTTGCAATCGCATCGACATGGCCCTGTAAATAGTGGCCTGAAATCCTTTTTCCAAAAACAAGTGATTTTTCTAGATTTATATTCTCTCCAATTTTTGAAAATTTGAATGTTGATCTCCTTAATGTTTCCTTAGAAAGGAAAAAATAAATTAACTTTTTTTTTATCTTATAAAGGGTAAGGCATACGCCATTACAACTGACTGAATCGCCAATTTCTTTTTTATTAAATTTTATATTGCTTTGAAGAAGTAAAATACAGTTTTTAGATTGTTTGATTATTTTCTCTATTTTTCCTTGATTTGTAACAATTCCATTAAACATTTATTTTATCCTTAAGTTGCATAATTCATCTCCGGATAAATTAATATTTATCTTGTTTTTTTCTTTAAATTTTACATTGTGTAATAAGTTCCTATATGAATTTCTTCCATTTTTTCCCAACCGATCTGAGGATTGAAAAATATGCAAATTGTAAATTAAATTATTCTTTAGAAGTTCCCTTGTAGTATGAAGCCCTGATTCACACAGTATTCTCGAAAAGCCTCTTTTTTTTAATTCTACAAGTATTGCTTTGTAGTTAATAAATGTTTTCTTATTATATATTTTAATTATCTTAATTTTTTTAGATTTTAAAAATTTTTCTTTTTTTTTATTATTTTCGCTTGTTATCACATATGTTTTAATTTTTTTTGAAGAATTGTAAATGTTTAATTTTTTTTTCAATTTTAAATGTTTATCAATTATAGCTCTACTTGGGCTTAGATGTTCTAAGCCTTGAATCCTACAATTTAATCTAGAATTATCTTTATTGACAGTTTTGTAAGTGCTCAAAATACAATCATACTTCGATCTGATCAAATGTACTTTGTTTCTAGAAAGAAAATTAGTAATCCATTTTTTTCTTTTATTTACCGAAAAATAATCTTTAGAAATAGCAATTTTAGCATCAAGAAAAGGCAGGCTGTTATTTTTTTGTGACAAAAAATAACTTTTATAAAAAACTTTAGCTTTTTTTTTTAAAATACCAATTTTTACTTTAATTTTATTTTTTTTTAATATTGATTCTGCCTTGTTGTGTGTTCTTTTATCACAATCTAAGATTGGATAACAAACCTTGCTAATTTTTTTTTTCAAAATTTTATTGATACACGGAGAGGTTTTTCCGTAATGAACACAAGGTTCTAGAGTTGTGTATAAAGTTGAAGCAAAAAAATTTTTATTTGACTTTAAAGCATTAATTTCAGCATGAGGTCTGCCATTTATAGATGTTACTCCCGAAGATACTATCGAGCCATTTTTTACAATGATACATCCCACAGAAGGATTTTCTTTGGTTGAACCCAAATGTTCTGAGGCTTTTTTAAACGCTAACCTCATAAATTTGTTGTCTGAATTATTCTGATTTGTACTCATTCAAATTACCAACGAATTGTTCAAAGTCTTTCGCCTCTTTAAAATTTTTATAAACAGAGGCAAATCGAACATAGGCAACTTGGTCTAAATTTGAAAGGCCGTCCATAATAAATTTACCAATTGTTGAAGTTGGTATTTCACTTTCTCCTAGGCCTTCAAGATTTCTTACAATTTTTGAAATAAATTTTTCTATTGTATCACTATCAAGTGGTCGTTTTCTTACTGCAATTCGAATAGATTTTGAAATTTTGTCTCTATCAAAAGGTGCTCGCTTACCACTACTTTTTATAACAGTTAATTCTTGAAACTGGACTCTTTCAAAAGTAGTAAATCTTTCTTTCCTTTCACAACCACAAAGCCTTCTCCTTCTAATTGCTGTACCATCTTCTGTCGGTCTTGAATCAACAACAGAGGTATCTTTTTCTTTACAAAACGGACAAAGCATAGTTATTTATATATTTTTAAATACTATATATAGCATAGTTATTTATATATTTTTAACTACTATATATAGGAAAAGAGGCGCAAAGATCAATGATCTCTTTTTTTACTTCTTTCTCCAACTTAGAGTTATCATTGGGATTTTTAGCTAAGCCATTAAGCACTTTTGATATTAAATCACCAATCAATTTAAATTCCTTTCCTCCAAAGCCTCTGGTAGTACAGGCCTGTGTCCCCAATCTTATCCCCGAAGTTACCGTAGGACTCTGGGTGTCGAAAGGAATGCCATTTTTGTTACAAGTAATGTTTGCTTGACCAAGACTAAACTCGGCTAATTTACCGGTCAATCCCTTTTCTCTTAAATCCAATAACATCAAGTGAGTGTCTGTCCCTCCAGAAAATATTTTAAAACCATTTTCAGATAATTTTGAAGATAAAACTTTAGCATTTTCTACTACATTTTTTGCATAAATTTTAAAAGAAGGATCTAAGGCTTCTTTAAAACAGACCGCTTTAGCTGCAATGGTATGCATTAAAGGCCCTCCTTGCAAACCTGGAAAAACAGCAGAATTTATTTTTTTATTTAATTCTTCGCTGTTTGTTAAAATTATTCCACCCCTTGGACCTCTTAAAACTTTATGCGTTGTAGAAGTTACAACGTCTGCAAATTTTATTGGATTAGGGTACTGCCCACCAGCAACCAAACCAGCAAAATGTGCCATATCAACCATTAGAGTGGCTTTGATTGTGTCAGCAATATCTCTAAATTTTTTAAAATCAATTATCCTTGAGTACGCACTTCCTCCGGCAATTATTAATTTGGGTTTATTTTTTAAACATAACTCTTCAAGACCTTTATAATCAATCAAACCAGTTTGTTTATCAATTTCATAATGAAGTGCGTTAAACCATTTTCCAGATTGTGCTGGTTTAGCTCCGTGTGTTAAATGACCGCCAGAGTTTAAACTCATACCAACTATCGTGTCCCCTGGTTTAAGTAAAGCTAAGTACACTGCTCCATTTGCCTGTGCACCAGAATGAGGTTGAACATTAGCATATTTAGAATCAAAAAGTTTTTTCGCTCTTTCGATTGCTAGGCTTTCAGATACATCAACGTGTTCACAACCGCCATAATATCTTTTACCCGGATAACCTTCTGCGTATTTGTTTGTCAAAATAGATCCTTGCGCTTCAATTACAGCTTTGGAAACTATATTCTCAGAAGCTATGAGTTCAATATGATTTTGCTGTCTATTAAGTTCATTTTGTATTGATTCATATAATTCTTTGTCAGAATTTTCCAGGTTGCTGCCAAAAAATTGCATAAGATAATCTGTATTGTTTTTTTTTAAAATAGACATTTAAATTTTCTTAGTTCTTCTTTTATGTCTTCCTCCATCAAATTTTGTTTTTAAAAAAATCATGACCAATTTAAAAGCTAGATTTTTGTTTGTCAATCTTGAGCCAATTGCAATAATATTTGCATTGTTATGTGACCTAGATAATTTAGTAGATTTTACATTATAACAAACTGCAGCCCTTATTTTTTTGAATCTATTTGCAGACATAGCCATCCCTGTACCTGAGCCACAAACAAGTATTCCTGTATCACTTTTTTTAGAAATTATATTTTTTGCTAATTTTTTTGCATAGTCTGGATAATCAACAGATCTATCATCTCTTGGTCCCAAATCCAAAACAAGAAATTTCTTTTTAATAAGAAACTTTTTAATAGATTCTTTTAATTCAAAACCTGCGTGATCAGAAGATATAGAAATTTTTCTCAATTTTAATTGAATCTATAATCGGTTAAACAAGCAACAAGGTGAATTCTATCCTCTTCTCCGCCGTTAAAGAAGTTGTGGTATTTCATGTTGTTTGTGACCCAAGCAGAACCGTCAGCCGGAAGGTGTTTTGCGATTTCTTCAATGACCATAATACAGCCTGGATTAGTAATGATGGGAATATGAAGCCTTGGTTCTGGATCCCTGTGCCAACTTAAAGTTGATCTTGGTTCTTTTAGCAAGATTCTAACTCTGCCTAATTTAAATTTTTTAGAAAGAATGTCATAAACTTCTTTGAAGTATGTGTCCTCTAAATCTTTTACAAATTCAGTATACTTCGTTTCATCAATTCGTTTAGCTCTTACGGCTTCTTTTCCTGAGCTGTCTGGTTTAGTCCAGTAAATACCCTTAACATTTTCTCCCTTAATTGAATCTGGGTCTCCTGGAATTTGATTTAACGATATACCAGCTATATATTTTGTTCCAACAGCATCATCATATTCTTTTCTTGAAAGAACTTGCTTTAAAGCTTTTCTTAGCTTTAAAATATCAAATTTTAAATCCTCTACTTTAGAAAAATCAGATTCACATAAAGTTGAATTATTCATTTACAGATAAACATAAAGTAGTTTACTATTTATGTATAATATATTATTTGCCACATCATATAAATATTTAAAAAAATTATGAAGATATTAGGTAAATATCCAAGTCTTAGAATGAGAAGAAATCGCAAATCTGATTGGGTTAGAAGATTAGTTTCCGAAAACAACTTAACCGTTAATGATCTTATTTTACCTATTTTTATCAGAGAGGGAAAAAATAAAATTGAATCTATTAAAACAATGCCTGGTATCTACAGACATTCAGTAGATAAAGTAAATTACATTGTCGATAAGGCGAGTAAACTAAATATTCCTCTATTGGCAATTTTTCCACAAACGCCAAATATAAAAAAAAATCCCTTAGGAACAGAAGCTTAAATGAAAATAATCTTGTATGTCAAACAATAAGAAAGATAAAAAAAAACAATCCTAAAATTGGCGTCATGTGTGATGTTGCTTTAGATCCTTACACAGATCATGGGCATGACGGATTATTAAAAAATAAAGAAATTCTAAATGATGAAACTGTAAAGATATTGGTAAGACAAGCTAACTACAGGCTGAAATGGGATGTGATATTTTGGCTCCCTCAGATATGATGGATGGTAGAATCGGAGCAATAAGAAAAATGTTAGATAAAAATAATTTTAAAAACGTACAAATTTTATCTTATGCAGCCAAGTACGCATCAAGCTTTTACGGACCTTTCAGAGATGCTGTTGGATCTAAAAAAAAATTAAAGGGAAATAAAAAAAGCTACCAAATGGATTATAGAAATTCAGATGAAGCGTTGCGTGAAGTGGCATTAGATATAAAAGAAGGAGCTGATTTTGTAATGGTAAAGCCGGGTTTACCTTATCTGGATATAATAAAATCAGTAAAAGAAAAATTTAAAATTCCAGTTTTTGCTTATCAAGTTTCTGGCGAGTATAGTATGATAACAAATGCTATAAGGAACGGAATTTTTCATAAGGATGCAATAATTGAGAGTTTGATGTCTTTTAAAAGATCTGGTGCTTCTGCGATAGTTACTTATTTTGCTTTAAATATTGCAAAAAAAATAGAAAATAATTTATAAAAACTTATTCTCTAACAACCTTCTGGAGTGAGGGAATCTAATATTATTAGGGTTAAAAAATTTATTTTCCATTAAATTTCTACAAAAATTTAGTCCATGATAAATTTCTTCGAGATTAATATTGTTAAATTTCTTTAGAACTAAAAAAGCCGGTATATTATATTGGATGTTATCAATTGTTATATTATGTATCTTTTTTGAATGAATTTCTGGAAATTTTTTAGGATTTATATCAAATCCAAAACCTAAATTATTAATTAAATCTAATTCCCAATTAAGATAATGAGTTAACCAATTTTTATCGTCAAATTTATTCAAAAGATCGTTTAAAGATTGATAGACTTTTTTATAAGACTGATTTTCTGGCAGCAATATACTGAGTATTGAAGATAGTGAATTTAAGCAAAGAATTTTTTTTTTATTATTAAAATATTTAGGCGAAATTGCATCAATCAACTCTGTCTTAAAATAACCTATCCTGTTCTCACTTTTTGAGTTATATACAATAAATATTTTATTAATTAACTGAAGATAATTTTTGATTTTTCTTGAAGTTCCTCCGTAAACTATTCCGCTTACTTTTCCAAATTGACTTGTAAAAATTTCTAAAATAATTGCATTTTCCCTAAATTTTTTCTTCGAAATTATAAAGCCCTCATCTTGCCAATTCATAGTTAATTAATATTTAGATTTTTTATCAATTGTGAGGCTGCATTTTGTTGGGCTGTTTTTTTTGATTTACCATAACCAATGTATTTTTTTGATTTGGGTATTTGCACCTGAATTTTAAAAATGGGATTATGCCTTGGTCCTGTTTGTTTAAACGTTGTATATAAAGGTAACCTTTTATATTTTTTCAAAGAATACTCTTGAAGTTTAGTTTTTGAATCAATTTCTATGATATTTGACTTCTTAATAAAGTTGTTCCAATTTTTAAGAATAAATTTTTCTGAGATAGCAAAACCTTGGTCTAGATATATTGCGCCAATTAAAGCTTCACATCCATCGCTCAAAATCTTTTCATCTGATGATTTCAAATTTTTATATGAATTTCCTGTTTTAATGAATTTTTTTAAATTTAATTGATGGGCAACTTTTGCGCAGGTTTTTTTGTTTACAAGATTTGCAAATTTTTTATCAATTATGCCTTCTTTTTCATCTGGATACAAAGCAAGTAGTTTTTCTGAAATTACTAATCCTATAACTCTGTCTCCTAAAAACTCTAATTTTTCATTATTTTCATTTTTATCAAAACTTTTGTGAATTAAACTTCTAATTAATAGTTTCTTATTATTAAAATTGATTTTCAGAATTTTTTCAATCTGTTTATAATTATATTTCATTTTAGTTTTTTGAAAAATCTATTTATTCTAATTGAATTTTTCCAATTCCAAAATTTTAAAACACTTCCTTTTTTTGTGTCATTAGAAAAAAATATTATTTTTGCCTTTCCTATTAAATTAATTTCATGAACATATCCTACGCTAGATAAAAATCTACTGTCTCTTGAACAATCTCTATTATCTCCTAAAAAAAAATAGTGTTCGTCGGGAACAACATACTTGTCTGTATTCATCATACTTCCAGTTTTATTATAAACGGCTAAATATCTTTTTCCATTAGGCAATGTTTCCATGTAAGAAATTACTTCGCTTATCTCCTCCCCGCATTTAATTTGAAATTTTTCTTTAACTTCTTCTCTAATAATTTTCTTTTTATTAAGATATAACTCGCCGTTAATAAATTGTATTTCATCCCCGGGAAACCCTATCAACCTTTTTATAAAATCTGTCCTGTTATCAGCTGGAGTTTTAAAAACAATTAAATCACCATAATCAGGTTTGGAATTAAATATTCTTTTATTTAATACAGGAGGGCTAAACGGAAAAGAATGTTTGCTAAATCCGTAGGTATATTTAGAAACAAAAATTCTATCTCCCACTAAAAGCGTTGGCTCCATAGAAGACGAAGGTATATAGAAAGGTTGAAAGAACAAGGATCTAATTATAATCGCTATAACTAAGGCAATTATTAAGGTTTTAATATTATCAACAATTTTAGCTATCATGTTCCTACCTGTATAAAAATATAATCACCGATGCTATCGCCCATGGTTTATCATCAGATAATGACAAGTGTATTTTAAATTTCTTTTTTTTAAAAATTTTCTTTAAATTTTTTAAAGAATTGCCCTTAATATTGAACTTTGGAGCTCCTGAAGAATTATTTTTGATTTCTATATCTTTAAATTGTAATTTATTTCTAACAGCAACTGCTTTAAAAAGAGCCTCTTTGGCAGCAAATCTTTTTGCATAACATTCGATCTTATTTTTTCTCTTTTCACAGTTTTTAATTTCAAAATTAGTATAAATTTTTTTTTTAAAAAAATTTCTATTTTTCTTAATTGCTAATTTAATTCTATTAGCATTGACAATATCTGTGCCTATTCCATAAATATTCATTTTTTTAATATTTTTTTAAAAATTTTAATACACTTTTTCATTCCAATAAAAATCGATTCTGCAATAAGAAAATGTCCAATATTGAACTCTTTTATACCTTTAATTCTTGATAAAATTTTAGCAGAAGAAAAAGTAATCCCATGGCCTGCGTGAGCTTCTAAACCAATTTCATTGGCAAAATGAATAGATTTTTTAATTTTTTCAAATTCTTTTTTTGTATTTTTTTTTTTATTGTGTAAAATACAAAATTTTCCTACGTGTATTTCAACACAATCGGCATTTATTTTTTTTGCAATTTTAATATCTTTTATATTTGGCTCAATAAATAAACTTACTCTTATCTTAGATTTTTTTAATCTTTTAATAATTTTTTTTATTAAAATTAAATTATATTTTAAATTTAGCCCTCCTTCAGTAGTAATTTCTTTTCTTTTTTCAGGAACAATACAAACAAAATTGGGCTTATATTTTAATGAAATTTTTAGCATTTCTTTTGTTGGGGCCATTTCTAAGTTTAAAGGAATTTTTAAATTTTTTTTAATAAAGATTAAATCTTGATCGTTTATATGTCTTCTATCTTCTCTTAAATGAATGGTAATTGAATCTGCTCCAAATTTTTTAGCTAGTAAAGCAGCTTTTAAAGGGCTGGGATATTTTTCTCCTCTAGCATTTCTTATAGTTGCAACATGATCAATGTTTACACCGAGTCTTGGTGAATTCATTATAAATTTCTACTTCCTGGTTTAATTGCTTTTATTCCTTTTAAATGTTTTGGTAAATTTTCTTCTGAATAGGTTGGAATTTGAATTTCAACTTGTGAAATAATTTTTTTGTCAATATTAGTTGTGCCTGCAGATCTATCTATTAAACAGGCGTATCCAACAATTTCTGCCCCCATTTTACTTGCTAAATTTGAACATTCCAAACTAGATTTACCAGTTGTTATAACGTCTTCTAAGATTAAAATCTTCTGTCCTTTGTTTATTTTAAAATCTCTTCTTAAGGAAAAAATCTCATTAACCCTTTCTGCAAAAATCGTTTCGATATTTAAAATCCTTCCAATTTCATACCCTATTATAATTCCTCCCATTGCAGGTGAAAGTAACAAATCTATCTTTTTGAAATTTTTTCTAATTTTTTCTGCAAGAGACTCACAAATAAATTTTGCTTTTTTAGGTTTGCTTAATAGTTGAGCACATTGAATATATTTTTCACTGTGCAGCCCTGAAGATAAAATAAAATGCCCTTCTAACAAGGCATCAGTTTCTTTTAAAATTTTTAAGGACTCTTTGTATGAAAGCATACTTTTTCTTTTTATGACGAATTACCTCAAATTTTAATTTTTCTTGCTTAAGTTGACTTATCAAGTTTGTGAAGTTTTTTAAATCTTTAATTTGTAAATCAAATAAAAACCGTAGATACTCTTTGCTTCTTTTTGTTAATTCTATGTTAATTATATTAGCATCATTAAATCCAATTATAGTACTGACCTTACCAAGAATTCCTGGTTTGTGGGGCAGGTCAATGGATAACGTAGAAGTGTATTCTTTTGTTTTTTCCTCATTTTTTAATAGCCTGCCCTGCCAATGTTTTCTGACAGATGCACGAGCCTTTCCTGTTTTACTTGATGATAGCCAATGTAAAGATGGTGAAATTTTTTTTGAAGTTATAATTTTTACCATATCGCCATTCCTAAGTGCAGTTTGTAGGGCTGATGGGTTACCATTAACTTCACAAGCAATTGCGGTATCGCCCACCTTGGTATGTACCGCATAAGCAAAATCAACTGGTGTTCCGCCTTTAGGTAATTTTATAACGGCACCTTTTGGAGTAAAACAAAAAACATTGTCTTGAAACATCTGTAATTTTGTAAATTCAAAATAATGCTCTGGACTCCCTCCTGTTTCCATTATTTCAACAAGATCTTTCAACCAATCATATTCCCTCCAAGAAAGTTCAGAAAATTTTTCTGATGACTTATACTTCCAATGCGAAGCTATTCCCCTTTCAGCAAATTCGTGCATAGATTCTGTTCGTATTTGTATTTCTATTCTTTTTTTTAGAGGTCCAATAACCGATGTATGTATAGATTTGTATTGATTGATTTTTGGAGTTGATATGTAGTCCTTAAATTTTCCTGGTATCATAGAATATTTATTGTGAAATACTCCTAGAGTTACATAACAGTCATTAATATTTTTAAGTATCACTCTAAACCCAACAATATCTGTAAGTTGTTCTAAAGATATTCTTTTAGATTGCATTTTTCTCCATATGGAAAAAGGAGTTTTTTCTCTTCCGGTTATTCTTGCGTCTATTTTGTTTGCCTTTAGTAATTCAGTAAGTTTTTCTGACACTTTATTAATTAAATCTTCTCTTTTATTTTTTATAAAAGCTAATCTGTCCAAAATTAGTTTTCTTGCGTCTTTATTAAGTATAGAAAAAGATAAATCTTCAAGTTCATCTCTTATTCTGTTCATTCCCATTCTGTCAGCTAGAGGTGCATAAATTTCCATTGTTTCTTTAGCTTTTCTAATCTTTTTACTTTCATCTTTAACGGAGCTTAATGTTCTCATATTGTGTAATCTATCCGCTAACTTTACCAGAAGAATTCTTATATCTTTGGATGTGGCAAGAATAAGTTTTCTTAAATTTTCTGCCTTAGAATTTTCAACAGCTTTTTCTTCTAAAGCTGAAATTTTTGTTACACCGTTAACCAAATCTGCTACTTCTTGGCCAAATTCTTCTTTAACTGAGTCATAGGTTGCCTTTGTATCTTCAATTGTATCATGTAGTAAACCAGTGGTAATAGTTGCGCTATCCAATTTTAATTCTGTAAGTATATCTGCTACAGCAACCGGATGAATTATATAAGGTTCGCCAGCATCCCTCTTTTGATGTTTGTGAGCGTCTAAAGCAAAATTGAACGCTTTTGTCAAAATCGCAGGATCAAAAAATTTATTGTATAACTTAACTTTTTTTATTAATTCTTCATTATTCAACATAGTTAATTATATCATTTTAAGATAATTTTGTAATCTCATTATTGCTTGTTTTTAAATCTTTAATTAAAACATTAATATTTTTTTTCGTTAACGGATGTATCCAATTAGGATAAATTTCTCTTAAGGGGTATAAAACAAAATTTCTATTGGTCATTTCTTTATGTGGGAGCGTTAATTCTAAATCTCGATACTTAAAATTCATAATTTGATAGTTGTAATCAATAATATCTAAATCACAGGTTCTTGGATCATTTTTTTTACTTCTTTTTCTTTCAAGTTTTTCTTCAACAAAAATCAAAACTGACATTAAATCAACTGGGGGTAACTTTGTTTCAACTGCAATAACGCTATTAATAAATTTAGGATTACTTTTATTAGGATAAGAAAAAGTTTCATAAAAACTAGATTTTTTTATTATATTAATTTTATAGGTTTCTAAAAATGAAATTGCTAAATCTATATTTTTGAATCTGTCCCCAAAACTAGAGGAAAGATTTGATCCAATACCAAGAAAAATCATAATTAATTGTTTCTACTTAATAGTCTGGCTTTTTCTCTGTCCCAGTCTCTTTTTTTCTTCGCATGCCTTTTATCATAAAGTTTTTTACCTTTCGCAATAGCAATTTGTATTTTTGCCTTTCCTTTTTTAAAATACATTTTTGTCGGAATTATTGTTAGTCCTTCTTGATTTATTTTTCCCATTAATTTATTAATTTCTCTTTTATTCAGTAAAAGTTTTCTCATATCTCTGGGATTGTGATTATTGTAACTAGACTCTTTATACAAAGGAATATAAGAATTAATTAAATACATTTCTCCGTTATTGTCGATTGCATAAGCGTCGGTAATATTAGCTTTTCCATCCCTGAGAGATTTAACTTCAGATCCTTTTAGTACTATACCCGCTTCCATTAATTCTTGAAAAAAATAATTAAATTTTGCTTTTCGATTATTGCAAACAATTTTTATACCAATATTTTTTTTTGCTTTCATTAAAGCAGATTGGCAATTTTTAAAGCTTTTTGTACTTCCTTTTTTGTACTTTCTGTTACTTTAACAAGTGGTAATCTCACTTCCTCGCTAGATAAACCTAGTAATGAAGCTGCGTATTTAACGGGAGAGGGATTACTTTCTATAAACAAAGCTTTGTGCAAAGGCATTAATTTCTCTTTTAATTTTTTAGCTTTAGCATCCTCATTATTTAAAGAGGCAGTTTGAAACTCGAAACATAATTTTGCTGCCACATTTGCAGTAACAGATATACATCCTTGACCTCCTCTTTTATTAAAATCGAAAGCATTCTGATCTTCTCCAGTCAACTGAATAAATTTTGGTCCCATTTTTTTTAATTGCTGATCAACCCTATTAAGATCACCCGTTGCATCTTTCACACCAGCAATATTTTTTAGTTCAAACAGTCTAGCCATGGTATCAACTGACATATCAATGACTGATCTGGACGGTATATTGTATATAATTATTGGAATGCCAACATTGTTATTAATTAATTTATAGTGCTGATAAAGTCCTTCTTGGTTTGGCTTGTTGTAGTATGGCGTAACTATCAACAAACCATTAGCTCCGGATTTTTCTGCGTGCTTTGACAATTCCACTGCTTCTGCTGTTGAATTGGAACCAGTTCCAGCTATGACAGGAATTTTCCCTTTGCACTCTCTAACAGAGATTTCAATAACCCTTTTGTGTTCATCATGATTTAAGGTAGGTGATTCACCCGTTGTCCCTGCAGGAACCAATCCATTTGTACCACTGGCAATGTGATGATGAATAAGCGCGGTGTATTTATCTTGATCCACCACACTATTTTTAAATGGAGTTATTAAAGCTACAATTGAACCTTTAAACATAATTCTTTATATAGTAATAAATTTATTCTTTCAAAATTTTATGCTTAAACGTTTAATTAGTCTAGTTTTTTTATTAATGGCTTTTTATTATCTGCCTGCATTCTCAGATACAACTGTCTTAATTTTACCTAAAATAAAACCAAAAAATTTATCAATGCCTATTAAAAAAAAAATATCCAATATTTTACCAATAAAAAAACCATTTATTAAAGAAAAAAAAACAAGTGTAAAAAAGTTTCTCCTGCCAGAAAAAAAACCATTGAACAAACTAGCTAATAATCTTTTCGTCAAAAAAAAATCTATCCAAAGCAGTATTGTTCCCAAAGAAAAACCTTTAAAAAAAGATAAAATTCAACCTAAGGAAAAGAAAATTATTTCGATCAGCGGTTTAGAGAAAAAAATCGATGGTGCATTTTTATTGCCAGTAAAAAAACCCTTAACCTATAAAAAAATTGTTACTAAAGAAGCTAAAAAGTCTAAAATTTTATCTAAAAAAGATTACGAATACGCTAAAGAAATATTTGCAAATATAAGTAAAAAAAAATGGAGTGTAGTTTTTAGATTAACAAAAAAAGTGAAAAACAAAGATTTTAAAAACTTAGTTTCATGGATTTATTTAAAAGAAAAAAGCAATAGAGCAAGCTTTAATGATTATATTAAATTTATTGATGAAAACCCTAACTATCCCAGAATAAACAGGCTCAAGTACTTGGCTGAACATAAAATAAACCTAAATAGCACAAGTGCAAATAACGTAATTCGTTGGTTTAGTTTCAATCCTCCTTTAAGTGGTTATGGTAAAATAAAACTTGCTGAATCCTATTTGTTAAAAGGAAATACATTTGAGGGAACGCGATTGTTAAAAGAGGGATGGATAACCTCAGCACTGAGTTCAAAAGATCTCAGGTATTTAAAAAAAAAGTATAAAAAAATCCTAAATACATCTGATCATATTAAAAGAGCTGATTTTATGGCCTGGGAATATAAATATTGGGACTTAAAAAGAATTTTAAGATATTTACCAAAAGATTATAAGGCGTTGTATAACGCTAGACAAATTTTAATGAGTCGTTCCTATGGAGTTGATAGAGCCATTTCCAGAGTACCAGAAAAATTTAAATCTGACATAGGATTAAGGTATGACAGACTTAAATGGCGAAGAAGAAGAGGAAGAGTAGAATCTTCATTAGAAATAATTAATAAAGCCCCAAACAATAAAGCTGCCTTAGTGCGAGCTGATCTATGGTGGAAAGAAAGAGCGATTATATCTAGATCCTTAATATATAAAAAAAAATATCAATTGGCATATGAAGTTGCAAAAAACCACTCTCTGGATGATGGAAACGAATATGCAGAAGCGGAATGGTTATCTGGATGGATAGCATTAACTTTTTTAAATAATCCAAATTTAGCTTTAAAACATTTTGATAATTTTTATAAGAATGTGGGTTATCCAATTAGTCTATCCAGAGGAGCTTATTGGTTAGGGGTTACATACGAAAAACTTGGAAAAAACAAATTGTCGGAAGACCTTTTTAAAGAAGGTTCTAAATATTTGACAACTTATTACGGCCAATTATCTTTTCAAAAACTTAACCCTTTTGAAGAGTTTGAGTTAAAAGATGATTCAAAATATTCGAAAGAATATGAAAAAGAATTTAATAAAAATATTCTGGTTAAGCACTTAATTTTACTAAAAGAATTAGATAAAAGTAAATATGGAAAAGATATACTAAAACATTTAGCAGATCTTGATATTAACAAAGGAAGTGAAGTACTTGCTGCAAAATTAGCTACTCAGCTTGGTCGATATGACTATGCAATTCAAATTTCAAAAAAAGCGTCTTATGAAAAACGTTTTTATAATCAATTTAACTATCCGATTATAACCACACCAGCAGAAATTAATGGAAGAAAAATGCCATCTCAAGAAATAATTTTGGCAATTGCTAGACAAGAAAGCGAGTTTGATTCAAAAGCAAACAGCTATGCAGGAGCAAAAGGCATGATGCAGGTAATGACTTATACCGCCAAACTTATAGCTAAACAAATGAATGTTCGTTACAGCAAAAGTAAATTAACTTCTAATCCAGAATATAACATAAAATTAGGCACATATTATTTTAACTCACTATTAAATGATTATGGCGGGATATATCCTTTTGCAATTGCAGCCTATAATGCTGGACCCAAGAGAGTAAAATATTGGAGGAAAATAAATGGCGATCCAAGCAAAAAAAAGATTGATTATGTTAATTGGATAGAATTAATAAAATTCGAAGAAACGCGAAACTATGTGCAGAGAGTTTTAGAAAATGCAAATGTTTACAAATACATGCTCAACCAAAAACCAGTAAGACTAGAAAGCTTTTTTAAATAACTTAATGCTTTTTTTCTCTTCTTTCATACTTGTAGAAATAAGATGAAAAGTGTAAAAGTCCAGTGATAGCTTATCGTTTGAGCTACATCTGACGAGGTGGCCACGTGGCGGAATGGTTACGCAGAGGATTGCAAATCCTTTTATCCCAGTTCGATTCTGGGCGTGGCCTCCAAAACATCAAAAAGCAATAATCTGATCTATTTTTCTTTAAGTCTTGGAAATAATTCTGCAAAGTTACAGGGTCTATGATTTATATCAAGTTGATATTTTAAAATCATATCCCACGCATCTGTTACACCGCCCGAAGATCCTGGTAAAGCGAATATGTATTTTCCATTTGCTAATACCGCACAAGCTCTTGACTGCATAGTGGCGGTTCCAATAGTTTTATAACTCAATTGTCTAAATAATTCTCCAAATCCAGGAATTTCTTTATCAGTAATATCTTTTATTGCTTCAGGCGTGATGTCTCTTCCTGTTAATCCAGTGCCCCCTGTTGTGATAATTACATCTAGATCTTTATTTTTTAACCACTCTAATATTATTTTTTTTATCTCTTCTTTTTCATCCTTTACAATTTTTCTATCAATTAATTTATGATTTTGTTCTTTAATTTTTTTTACCAAGATGGCTCCTGATTTATCGGTATCAATGGTTCGAGTGTCTGTTACAGTCAAAAGTGCTATGTTAACTTGCATAATTATGTCGTATGATAAATAACCACGATGTTGTTAGCAATATCATTTTTAGTCACTGCGGTACTATACTCCAGTGTAGGATTTGGAGGTGGATCTGCCTATTTAGCACTTCTTCTAATTTGGGGTGTTCCTTATTTCGTTTTTCCTGTTATAGCTCTGTCGTGCAACATTGTTGTTGTCTCAGGTAATTGTTTTAACTACATTAGGGCAGGCAACTTAAACCTTAAGCTTTTAATTCCTTATTTAATTGGCTCTATACCGTTAGCTTTTATTGGCGGTTCCTTTCCAATAGAAAAAGGATTGTTTGAAATATTATTGTTTTTAATTTTAATGACAGCTGGAACATTATTATTATTCAATTTTAAATCTTACGATAATAAAAAAGAAAATTATAAAAAAATTCCAACAGTAATTTCAATTTTAATCGGAGGGACTTTGGGTTTTATTTCGGGTGTTGTGGGAATTGGTGGAGGAATTTTTTTAAGCCCAATACTTTTTTTAATAAGAGCGGGTAAACCTAAACATATAATCACGACCACATCATTATTCATTTTAATTAATTCCATCACAGGAATTGTCGGCCAATTAACAAAAAATGAAGTATTAAGTGAAATTCCAAATTATTGGTATCTTTTAGGAGCTGTTTTAATTGGAGGACAATTGGGAAATTTTTTAAATTTGAAAGTATTTCCTGTTCGAATTTTAGCTCTAGTAACTGCTTTGCTCGTTATTTTTGTTGCCTTAAGAATAGGATTTAAAATTTTAAATTAAGAATAATTATGGACATAGGTCACTTTAAAAAAACAAGAATCTTGGATGGAGGTATGGGGCAAGAATTGTTTGCCAAAGGTCTAAAGGCTAAAGGTTCTCTTTGGTCGGCAACAGCTTTGATTGAAAAAAAATATCATCAACTAGTTATTGATGCTCATTTAGATTTTATTAGATCTGGTGCCGACGTAATTGTAACAAGCAATTTTGCATCGAGAAGAGTAAAAATGATACAAAATAAAGTTGAAGAACATTTTAATTATGCTAATGAAAAAGCAGGGGAACTAGCAGCCAAGGCAAAAGAAATTTCAAAAAAAAATGTTTTAATTGCTGGTAGTTTGCCTGCTCAAAATGACACTTATGTTTTAGATCCAAGAGATAAAAGTATAATAGAAAAAGGTTTTTACGATCAGGCTAAATTATTAAAACCTTTCATTAATTTTTTTTACCTGGATGTTTTGTCTGGAAGCAAAGAATGTGAGATAGCGCTTAATGTCACAGATAAATTTAACTTACCTGTGCTTATAGGATTGCATATCAAAAAAAATGGTAGGCTCCCATCAGGCGAGAGTATTACTGAAGTTGTCAATAAATGTAAAAATAAAAATTGCTTAGGTATAATTGCGGCATGTGTTTCCCCAGAAATTATAGAAAATACGATTGATGAAATGAAAGATTTAAAAATACCGTTTGGTTATAAAGCGAATCTTTGGAAAGTAGAAGAGCCTGTTCCGATCCACAAATTTACCTCCCCTGCTGATAAGATTGGAACTAATCCTGTAGAAACTATGGGAACAAGAGATAATTATACAGGTTTAAAATTTTTAGATTTTTCAAAAAAAATGATGCACAAAGGAGCTACAATTTTAGGTGGCTGTTGTGAAACTAAACCGCTTCACATTAAAGAAATAGCTAAATTAAAATAAAAAAACTATTTTACTTTCTCTTTTGTCTTAGAGAATGACCTGGAATCCATTCTTTTTTTCCATCGATATAATGTTCTTTTTTCCAAATAGGTGAACGATGTTTTACTTTCTCGAGTATATACCTGGAGATTTTATACGCTTCGTCTCTGTGCCCAGAACCCACAGCTATTATTATACTAATTCCTCCTACTGGAACATAATTTGTAGCATGTTCTAAAAAAATTTTAGCTTTTTTATCAAATTTTTTTTTGGCCTCATTACAAATCTTTGTAAAAGATTTCATTACTAATCTCTTATGTGCTGCATAAGTAACGGCCTTAACTTTTTTTCCTTTATTATTATTCCTAACTCTACCAACAAATATAGACTCTGCACCGTTGCTTTTTGAATAAATAAAATTCTTAGCTTTTTTTAAAGAAATTTTTTTCTTTTTTGAATCTAATAGAGATGTATGAATTTTCATTAACCCCCTGCAATGGGCGGAATAATTGACAGTAATTCTTTGTTTTTTAATCGGTAATTATCACTGACAATTTCATCTTTCATGTTAGAAAAAGCCGCTAATTCAGGTAAAGATCCTAAATTATTTTTTAATTTTTTTTTAACAATAAGATTCATTAAAGAAGATCGAAGGTTTTTAATTTTTGAATTTTTCGGTAAGTTGAAGGACAAGACTCCTTTGCCGCTTAATAATTCTGAAGATCCATAAAGTTTTAATTGAATTTTCATATTCAGATTATCCGCCAGTTACATTCATATGTCTAGGAACAAATTTTTCTTCTTTTTCTCTATCAATTTCAAAATCATGTCCTTTAGGTTTTCTTAATATAGCTTCGTAGAGAGTTTCTTTTAGAAGGTCGTTGCTTTCACTTTTTCTCAGTGGTATTTTTAAATCTACCTTATCTTCTTGTCCTAAACACATATACATTTCTCCCGTGCAAGCAATTCTAACTCTATTACACATTTCGCAAAAATTATGAGTTAAAGGAGTAATAAAACCAATTTTTTCATTTGTTTCATGACAATGAACGTATCTAGCTGGCCCGCCAGTTCTCAGAGGATCTTCTGAGATTTTGTATTTACTTTCTATTATATTTCTTACTTCAGGTAGCGGCATATATTGGTCAGATCTTTTTTTACCCATTTTACCCATTGGCATTATCTCAATAAACGTCAAAGCAAAACTATTCTCACCACACCATTTTACTAAATTTAAAATCTCATTGTCATTTACATTTTTAAAAGCAACAGTGTTTATTTTTATCTTCATTCCTGCTTGTTTTGCAGCGTAAATTCCCTTCATAACTTTATCAAAATTGCCAGTTTTAGTTATTGATTTGAATTTATTTTTATCAAGAGTATCTAATGAAATGTTTATTCTTTTAACGCCACTATTAAATAAATCTTTTGCATAACGTTCGAGTTGCGAACCATTAGTTGTAAGAGTAAGTTCTTCTAATCCTTTCCCTAATTTTTTTCCTAAACCATCAAATAATTGCATTATATCTTTTCTAATTAAAGGTTCTCCTCCAGTAATTCTTAGCTTTTTTACTCCAAGTTCTACAAAAACATCACATAATCTTTTTAATTCTTCCAATGTGAGAATCTCTTCCTTGGGAAGAAATTTCATTTTCTCTGACATGCAATAAGAGCATCTAAAATCGCATCGGTCTGTAACCGATACTCTAACGTAGGATATTTTTCTTTTGAAAGGATCTATTAACATTTGGTTATTCTTCATTTTTTATACCATTAAATGAGAGTAAGGAAATCGGTTAAATCGCCTTTTTTAAATTTTTCTTTTCCTTGAGAAAAAATTGCCCAACAATTAGATTGGGTAAACGAACGTATTCTATGTGATTGTTGTCCTTGTAATACCCTTATTTCGCATTGGCCTTGTTTATTTGTTTTCATGAAACATCTTGAAAAGTGAGTAAAATTTTTATTTTTTGAATACGTATTTACCAATTTTCCTTTGGATGTCTTTTCTTTAGGCATGCCAAGAATATTTCTGAGTAAAGGATAAATAAAAAAACGAAATCCTGCAGCACATGAAATTGGATTTCCTGGTAAACCAAAAAATAGTTTATCTTTAAAGGTAGATAGCATCATAGGTTTTCCTGGTTTTATAGATACACCCTTAAAATACTTTTTGAATCCGCAATCTTCTACAAGCTTAGGTATAAAATCATATTTTCCTGCTGAAATAGCGCCAGAAGTTACAAATAAATTAATATCTGAATTAATAAAATCCTTTAGCGATTGCCTTAATTTTTCAGGTTCATCATCTTTAATGGTACCGCCATCAATGATTTCAAGATTCAAGCTTTTTGCAAATGCCTCAAGATAATAATTGTTAGAATTACGAACTTTCCACGCAGGTACGTTTTCTTCTTTGTAATCAGTTATTTCGTTTCCCGTTCCAAAAAAAATGATTTTAGGAATTTTTTTAACTGTTATTTCTTTTATTCCAAGAGTTGTAAAAGCCATTAAGTGTTTTGGTTGAATGAGCTCGCCTTTTTTTACTACCACATCTTTAATATTGTAGTCCTCACCAGCAAATCTAATATATGATGATTTATTTACTTTTTCATCGATAATTATATGCGTCGCTTTTTCTTTCGAAGGAAAATATTTAGCTTTTTCAACAGGTAAGATTGAATCGTAAAAATCTGGCACTAAAGCTCCGGTCATGATCTCTACAACTGAATTTTTTTCATAGTTATTAATTTTTGGATCCTCCCCTGCAACAATCGTTTTTAGTATCTTAAATTTTTTCTTATTTTTTTTTGTCAAACCTTTTGTTTCTTTTGAAAGTACTGCAAAGCCATCGAAAGCAGTATTGTTGTGGGGAGGATTTTTTATTGGTGACAATACATCTTCTGCACAAACTCTATTTATTGCCTTAACTGTAGAAACCGTTTCATTTGGTAGCTTTAAAGAAATTTTGTCAATTAACCTTATAGATTCACGATACGAGATCATTTCAAATTTTCAAAATATTTTTAATTTTTTCAGGTATGCCGTCAGGATTAGTCCATAATCCTGCTTTTCCTCCTGATTTGATGAGTAATTTTGTATTAATTATTTTTAAATTAGGTTCTACAATTTTGGAGAGATCGTAAATGGTAAGTAGAGCAGAACTCACTCCTGATAACGCTTCCATCTCCACACCTGTTTTGGAATTTGCTGAAACCAAGCAGTAAACAATTATAGAATGTTTTTCATCATTAATTTCTGTATGCAAAGATATATGATCTAAAGAAAGTGGATGACAAAGCGGAATAAGTTCATTTGTTTTCTTTGCTCCGTTAATTCCAGATATTTCTGCTAATGATAAAGGATCGCCCTTAGGCATTTTTTTATTTTTAATCATTTCAATTACTTGAGAGCCCAATATTATTTCCCCAGTTGCTAAGGCTTTTCTGTGTGTGACAGTCTTATCGCTTACATTAACCATTTTGTATCCGGATGTTGAAAATAGTTTGTTTAAAGAGTCTTCTATTTTATTATCTTTGGTCATTTTATGTTTAATTTTTTTGCAAGTTCTAAATCATCTAAAGTATTAATATTAAAAAATGGATCATAATCTTTAAATTTAAATTCTAAATTCTTTATTTTGTGCTTTTTTGTCCAATCTTGAACTTTTCTAATCTTATTGTTAATTAAATCATCTTTGAGTTTGTCATAAAGTTCCAAGGACCACAAACCAAAAACATTATGTTTTCTTCCATGAGAGCTAGTGGTTAATAGTAAAGAATCTTTTTTTTTAGATTCTTCAATAAATTTTTCAATAATATCTTCGGGAAAAAAAGGTGTGTCGCAGGGAAAGGTTGCTACCCAAGCACATTGAGGAAAGTTTGTTTTTGCCCATTGCATGGCTGTAAGAACACCAACCAAAGGGCCTAATTGCCCTTCGATACAATCTTTGACTGTTGTTAGATTATTTTTTGAAAAAAATTCATTTTCTTGATTCGTTATTACAATAATTTTTTTAAAATATTTATTTACTTTATCCAAAGTATGTTGGATCAGTGGTTTATTATTCAATTCAAGAAAAAGCTTATCTTTGCCCATCCTTTCCGACTTACCCCCTGCGAGAATTGTCGCAAGTACATTTTGTTCGTTCATAAAACAAATTATAGTTGATCTATATCAATGAATAAAACATTTTAACTAATATTATAAAATAGACGAAAGGAAAAATATATGGGTACACTTCAAAACTATGAGGCTATGGTCTTATCTTGTATTGATCCAAGATTTCAGGACTTGGTAAGCAAAGAAACTGCTAAAAAAGGTCTAACAAATAAATATAGCGCCTTCACATTTGGTGGTGGTTCTATAGGTGTAGTATCTCCAACTTTTAAAAAATGGCATCAAACGTTTTGGGAAAACCTTGATATATCAGTCCAATTACATAATATAAAAAAAGTAATTGTAATAAATCATAGAGATTGCGGTGCAGCAGTAGCAGCTTATGGTGCTGAAAAAATTTCAAATAAAGAAACTGAAACAGAAATACACAAATCATCTTTAATTCAATTTAGAAATCAATTGAAAATAAAACACCCAAAGTTGGTTACTGAATTATATTTAATGGATTTAGATGGTTCGGTTATTTCTTTTGATTAGAAAGGATAATTATGGATGCACCTTTAAGTCCTCTGTTAACGATAAGTAATAAATTCAAAGCGATGTATATCGATCCTAAAAACAAAAGTCTTAGTTGGTTTGATTTAGGTAATCATATTTTAATTGCGGGGTTTGTTTTATTGATTATTTTTATAATTAAAAACGCGTAAAAAAAAGTAATGATATCAAAAACTGATCAAACAAGAGCTCTCGTTTTAAGTACATCTGCATTTACGGTTTGTTTTGCCATTTGGACAATTTTTTCAATTTTAGGAATACAAATTAAAGAAGATCTTAGTTTAAATGATACGCAATTTGCTCTTTTGGTTGCAACCCCGATTTTAACTGGAGCTTTAAGTCGTCTTATTTTAGGCATCTGGACAGATCAATATGGTGGTCGCATTGTTATGACTTTAACTATGCTGTCATCAGCCATAGCAACCTACTTGCTTTCTTCTGTTGAAACATACGAAATGTTTTTGCTAGCAGCATTAGGTGTTGGGTTAGCAGGAGGATGTTTTGCTGCTGGTATTGCGTATGTATCTACTTGGTACGAAAAAGAAAAACAAGGAACTGCGCTTGGAATTTTTGGCGTAGGAAATGTTGGGGCTGCCATTACAAATTTTGGCGCACCTTTCATTATGTTGGCTTTAGGCTGGCAGGGATTAGCAAAAACTTATGCTATTATCATGTTTGTCACTGCAATTCTCTTTTACTTGCTTGCCAAAAATGATCCAAAGATTGTGGCGAGAAAAACAAAAAAAGAAAAACCTCGTAGTATTTTACAACAGTTACAACCTCTTAAAAAACTTCAGGTTTGGAGATTTTCTCTATATTATTTTTTCGTTTTTGGAGCTTTTGTGGCATTAGCTTTATGGTTGCCGCATTATTATGTGGAAATTTATAATTTAGATATCAAAACTGCAGGAATGCTAGCTGCTGCTTTTGCGTTACCAGGATCCGCTTTTCGTGCTTTGGGCGGTTGGATATCTGACAAAATAGGCGCCCGTACAGTTATGTACTGGACACTTATATCCTGTGTAGGATGTTGTTTTTTTATGTCATACCCTTCAACACATTATATTGTAGAAGGTATTGAGGGACCAATCCATTTCGATATCAAAATAAGTTTGCCAGTTTTTGTATGCCTTAGCATTATTCTTGGATTTTTTATGTCTCTAGGAAAAGCTGCCGTTTATAAACATATTCCTGTTTATTATCCAAAGAATGTGGGATCTGTTGGCGGTATAGTTGGATTGATTGGTGGTATGGGAGGTTTTATTTTACCAATCTGTTTTGGAATTATGAATGATTTAACCGGGATATTTACCAGCTGCTTTATGCTGCTTTTTGCAATTACGGCAATTACTTTAACCTGGATGCATATTTCTATTTTGATTATGGAAAAAGATATCGTTAAATCTAAATTTTTTCCTGAATTAAACAAGGCTAAATCACAAGACCCTCAAAAACAAAAAGGTAGTACAAAAAGAATCTATTCCTAGTCTTCTTTATGGATTTGTAATTTGGTTATTGCTCTTTGTTTCTTCTTCATACTTCCCTTTTTATCTCAACAAAAAATAAACTTTCATATATAAGGATTAAATGAAAAGAAACTTTAAATGGACATGCAAACACACTTGGAAACGTAGTGCCTATAATACCTTGTGGTGTTTAATTGGATGTTCGATAGGTGACTTTGGAACTATTATGTTTTTTCAATTGTCAAATGTAGTTTGGCCAACTTTTTATATTATGATTTTAGCAATAATTAATGGTTTGATTACAAGTGTAATATTAGAAACTTCAATTTTATTAAAACAAATGAATTTCAGTCAATCGTTAAGAACAGCGCTTGGAATGAGTTTTATCTCTATGATTAGCATGGAGATTGCCATGAATGCGGTTGATTGGTGGTTAACCGGAGGAGCTAACTTAACCTGGTGGGTAATACCCGTTATGCTGATAGTTGGCTTTGTTACGCCTTGGCCTTACAATTATTGGCGCTTAAAAAAATTTAATATCGCATGTCATTAACTTATCTGAACAATCGTAACCTATGGCTGTTAGCTTTAAGTCAGGTATTTGGTTTTACCACTGCTATTGTTAACGTTTTTTTAAGTGGAATTATCGGTTCTCAACTTGTTTCAATAAAAGCTCTTGTAACTTTACCACCGACATTATTCATTATTGGAACAGCAATTTGTACTGTTTTTGCATCTTACATAATGAGTAAGTTTGGTCGCAAGTTTGGCTTTATAAGCGCATCAATTGCTAGTTCTCTTTCTTCTCTTCTTGCGGCTTATTCAGTCAGCATTGAAAGTTTTATGCTTTTTTGTATTTCTTGTTTGTTAATGGGGGTGGGAATGGCTTTTGTTCATCAATATCGATTTGCTGCTAGCGAAAGTGTCGATAAAGAAAATATACCAAAGGCAGTTTCAATAATTTTATTAGCGGGAATATTATCTGCCTTTATAGGACCCAATATTGCAAATTTATCTAAAGATTTAATTTTTGATCAACTTTACGTGGGATCGTATCTAACATTAGCGTGTTTAAATATATTGCCTGCAATATTATTAGCTTTTTTCAAAAATATAGATGAATCTAAAGAAAACAGATCCTTTAAAGGAAGAAGTTATAAGGAACTAATTTCACAACCAAGATTTTTGCAAGCAATAGTAGCTTCCGCTTTTGCTTATGCGATTATGGCTTTTTTGATGACGGCAACACCCATAAGCATGCATATTAATGAAAAGTTCAGTTTAAATGAAACGGGAATTGTACTTCAATGGCACATCGTTGGAATGTTTTTACCTTCTTTAATAACGGGACGTTTAATTCAAAAGTACGGACATAATATAATTATGTATTGCGGAATATCCTTTTTCCTTATTTCTTTTTTGATAGGTTATTTTGACCAGATATTTTTAAATTACCTCATTTCATTAATATTTCTTGGTATGGGTTGGAATTTCTTATTTATCTCAGGAACAAGCTTGCTTGTTATTACTTACAGATCAGAAGAAAAATATAAAGCTCAAGGATTCAATGATCTTGCAGTTTTCAGCACCCAGGCGTTGGGAGCGTTATCAGCTGGATTTCTCCTTAATATAACAAGTTGGCAAACTATAAACTTAATGTGTCTTCCTTTTTTAGCAATTATACTCTTAACTATTTGGAGAGCAAACAGATCAGAGCATTCATAATGGTTAACAATTTTTCTTTGATTTAGATCAGCCGAAAAAACCTTTGCTTATTAAATAAGCACCTAAAGCTATAACAAATGCTATTAAAACTCCTATCCAAATGTTATTAACTTTTTTCTTTTTCTTCTTCTTTGTGTTTTTTTTATATTGCCTATGAGTTCCAGCCCAGGCTAACCGTTCATTTAATGCTTTCTTTTTCCTCATATAACTTTCAATAACAGATTTTTAGTGCAAGGTGTAATGGGTCATAATGACCTTGAAATCTACTTCTTAATTTTAAAAAACAGTGAAAACATTTTTTTACGAGCAATTTTCGGTTTTTTTATCTTCTTTTCCTCTTTCTTCTTTTTCTTCTTTTTCTTTGTTCTTTTATGTTTTTGATGACGTCTTCTTGTCCTCCCACTTGATACATTTTTCATAATTTTAAAATTTTAATACTTATTTATAAAATCTCTCAAATGTTTATTTTCTTCTTTGTACTGATCGATGATATGATTTACCACGTCACCAATAGAAACAGTACCTAAAAGCTTTTTTTCTTCCATTATAAGGATATGTCTAATTTTATTATTAGTAATTATTTCCATTAGTTCAGTTACAGAAGTATTCAGATTGCAAGAAATTATATTTTTGGACATTATTTTAGTAACTGGAAGATCGTTTTTAAATTCATCATTAGAAATGTATCGAGCAATGTCACGTTCAGAAATAATTCCAATTACATTTTTATCTTGTTCGCTTAATACTGGCATGGAACCAATATTATATTTTTGAAGTTTTTCACTTGCTGTTTTTAATGTATCTTTTTCACTCAATGTGAAACATTTTCTATTTGAAAGTTTT
>JAGFWA010000049.1 GCA_017640245.1 Pelagibacteraceae bacterium | reverse complement strand
ATACAATATCTTTTTCAAATTTAAATTTTGATTCAGAAAATTTTTTTTTATTAAAAAGCTCTTCTCCTTGTGAAAAATAGTTTATTTTAGCAAACACATTTTTTGTTAAAAAAAATGTAACAAAAAAAATAACAAGGCAAATTTCTACTTTCTTCATGCTTTTCTGTATCATACAAACATCATGTACTCAATCGCGAACAATGTATATAGGTTTCTCTGGACTCGTTTCTGCTAGAGTTGGGTTTAAAAAAATCAATTTTTTTAAAGCATTTTTTTGCAGTAGTTCTGATTTCTTCAAAATCTTCTCCCATAAAAAATTTAGATATAACAACGCCATCTTTACTTAATGTTTTTTTTGAAAAATTTAGGATAGCTAAACATAGCTCATTTATTCTAATAGAATCTACACTTTTGTTACCGGTAGTATTGGGGGCCATGTCAGATAAAATAACATCAATGTTTGATTTAAAATATTCAACTGCTATTAATTTGAGTTTTTTGTCTAAAAAATCTCCTCTAACAAATTTAACACCTTGTATTGCTTTAACCTCCTTTTTATCAATTCCCAAAATTTTTCCATTTTTTATCTTTTCTCTAGCTACTTGGCACCAACTCCCAGGAAAAGAACCTACATCTAATAATTTAATGCCATTTTTTAAAAATTTAAATTTATCATTTAATTCAATTAATTTGAAAGCTGATCTAGATCTATAACCTTGTACTTTTGCTTTTTTAAAAAAATGGTCTTTATAACTTCTGCTATCCATTAATCTTTTCTTACTAAAAAAAACTATAAAATATCTTGATGCTCTTCTTCGTCAATAAACTTATTAGCATTCTTTAACTGTAATTTATAATTGTAAATTCCAACTGGAATCAATGTTAAATAAATTAAACAGCAAATAGTTAACGTTTCAAAAGTAAACTGAATAATTGATACAAAAAACAAACCCACACCTAATAAAAGAAATATAGTCATTTTTCTTCGAATTAGAATTTTTTTAAATGAAAAAGTCGGAACTTTGCTTATCAATAAAAAAGATACCAGAACCGTAAGATAAGGAGTTATGATTTTTAAGTTAATGAGACTACTAAAATTTGATAATTCAAACATTAATGGGAAAAGGATCAAACATCCTCCTGCAGGAGAAGGTATGCCTTCAAAAAAATTTATTTTCCACTGCTCATTGTGATCAAACCTAGTCAAATTAAATCTTGCAAGTCTTAACACGCAACAAACTGAAAAAAACAGTACTATTAACCATCCAATCTTACCAAGTTTATTTAATTCCCAAAAATAAATTACAAATGCCGGGGCTATTCCAAAGCTCACAAAATCAGTTAATGAGTCTAGTTCTTTTCCAAAATCAGAAGTTCCTTTAATTAATCTTGCCACTCTTCCGTCAAGACCGTCTAATATTGCAGCAACGACTAAAAATAAAACTGCATAAGAAAAATTGCCATCCATTGCAAATTTAATTGAACTAATTCCTAGGCAAACACCAATCAGAGTTAATAGACTTGGTAAAATATATCTAGATTTATTTGTTGAAACTACTTCAAGTTTATTTTTTCTTTCCATTTAAAAACTCGCTATTAAACTTTCTCCGGCTATAACGTTTTGTCCAACTTTAACCGTAGTTTTTCTTTTATTAAAATATACATCAACTCTACTTCCAAATCTAATCATACCAAGTCTTTGACCTTGTTTGATTGCTTGATTTTTTTGCGTTTGGGAAATAATTCGTCTTGCAATTAGGCCGGCAATTTGAACAACAACGATACCATCCTCTGTTCTATTGTCTTTAATCTTGAAATAATTCCTCTCATTTTCTTCGCTAGCTTTATCTAGGGAAGCATTTAAAAATTTTCCGGGTTTATAAAAAATATCCTCTACTTCACCTTTTGAAGGCGATCTATTTACATGACAATTAAAAATATTCATAAAGATACTTACTCTAGTAAATTTTTTATTTTCTAACCCAAGTTCAATTGGTCCGCTAACTTCTTCAATGCTCGAGACAATACCGTCTGCCGGACTCACAAGATAATTGTCATTTTCGATGATTATTCTTTCAGGATCCCTAAAAAAGTAATAAACCCATATGGTAATCAATGTAAAAATAAACCCAAAAAAATCAGAAATTGACCATAGAATTAGTGTCAGAATCACAGATATAACTAAAAATTTATATCCCTCTTGGTGTAACTTTGGAAATATTCTTTCAAACATCATAACTTATAATTTGATAATCTTAGGGTAATATGTATAAAAATTTTAGATTATCAAATTAAATTGATATTATGCCAAAAATAAAAGTAAGAAATCCAATAGTTGAGCTAGATGGTGACGAAATGACCAGAATTATATGGTCTTTTATAAAAAAGAAACTGATCAAACCCTATCTAGATATAGATCTAAAATATTTTGATTTAGGTATAGAAAGCAGAGATAAGACTTCTGACCAAATTACAGTGGATTGTGCAAATGCAATTAAAAAATATGGGGTTGGAATTAAATGCGCAACTATCACTCCAGATGAAGTCAGGGTGAAAGAATTTAAATTAAAAAAAATGTGGAGATCGCCTAATGGAACGATTAGAAACATATTGGGTGGCACAGTTTTCAGAGAGCCAATTATGTGTAAAAATGTTCCAAAATTAGTGCCTGGTTGGACACAACCTATAGTAATTGGAAGACATGCTTTTGGAGATCAATATAGAGCAACAGATTTTTTAGTTCCCGGAAAAGGAAAGCTTGAGGTTAAATGGACTTCTGAAGATGGTAAGAACAAGAAAGAATTTGAAGTATTTAATTTTCCAGGTCCTGGAGTAGCCTTATCAATGTATAATTTAGACAATTCTATAAAAGACTTTGCAAGAGCTTGTATGAATTATGGGCTTCAAAGAAAGTATCCTGTTTATATGTCTACTAAAAATACAATTTTAAAAAATTACGATGGAAGATTTAAAGATTTATTTCAAGAAGTGTATGAGAAAGAATTTAAAGATAAATTTAAAAAAGTTTCTATATCTTACGAACATAGATTAATCGATGACATGGTTGCAGCTGCTATCAAGTGGAGTGGCGGTTATATTTGGGCATGTAAAAACTACGACGGAGATGTACAATCTGATACCGTTGCTCAAGGTTTTGGTTCTTTAGGTTTAATGACCAGTGTTTTAATGACTCCAGATGGAAAAACTGTAGAATCCGAAGCGGCCCACGGAACTGTCACTAGACATTATAGAATGTATCAACAAGGAAAGGAGACTTCTACCAATCCTATAGCTTCGATATTCGCTTGGACTAGGGGTCTTGCGCATAGAGGTGTATTAGATGGTAATGATGAATTAAAAAGATTTGCAAACATTTTAGAAAAAGTATGTGTTCAAACTGTTGAGAGTGGATCTATGACTAAAGATTTGGCTATATTAATTAGTAAAAACCAAAAATATTTAACTACAAATCAATTTCTTGAGGTAATAGATTCTAATTTGAAAAAGAGTCTTAATTAATTTTTTTGCTTAAAGTTTGAAAAGCACCCTCAATTTTATCCTTGTTGGACCCTCCAGCTTGTGCAAAATCTTTTCTTCCTCCGCCGCCCTTTCCACCAAGTACTTCTGAGGCAATTTTTACAAGTTCCACTGCATCATATTTTTTGGTCAATTCACTAGTTACACCGACAGCAACACCAACTTTTCCTTCTAAGATAGAAAAGGCAACTACAATGCCTTGTTTAATATCTTTTTTTCCACGATCCACTATGGTTCTCAATTCTTTTGAAGGAAGGCCTGTCAAAACTTGTTGTCTTAAAGTAATAGTTCCCACTTTTTTATCTTTTATAATGTTTTTGCTTTTATCATTAATAATATTTTGAATTTGAATTTGTGCCAGCTGTTTGTTTAAATTTTTAACATTGTCAGCTAATTTTAAATCTTCACTAAAATTAGGTTTAACTTTGTATTTCAAAAGCTCTTTTTTGATCAAATCTATTTGTTCTTTTAGAGTTTTTTCTTTTAATGATTTATCTTTTTTTAAAGATTTTTCATAGTCTTCCAATTGTTTGTCTCTCAAAGCCTCTACTCTTCTCACTCCTGATGCAATTGATGACTGGCTGACTATTTTAAATCTTCCAATCTCTCCTATGTTTTTTACATGTGTTCCGCCGCACAATTCTGTTGAAAAATATTTGTTTTTATCTAGACCCATTGATAAAACTCTAACCTCATCACCATACTTCTCCCCAAACAACGCTAATGCGCCATTATCAACGGCTTCTTTGGGTGTCATAATTCTTGTCACAACATCATTCTTGGTATTAACCATGTCATTTACATAGTTTTCAATTTTTTTAACCTCGACGTTCTCCAGCGGCTTATTATGACTAAAATCAAATCTTAATTTTTCTGGACTTACCAATGAACCCTTTTGGGTGACGTGTTTTCCTAAAATTCTTCTTAAAGCCTCGTGCAATAAGTGAGTTGCGGAATGGTATGCTCTTGTATTTAATCTTTTTTCAACATTTATTTTTAATTTAACATTGTCATTTATTTTAAAATTTCCTTTTTCAATAGTACCTATATGAACATGATATCCTCCAAGATATTTTTTTGTATCTTCTACTTTTATTTTTGAATTTTTTGAAAAAATTTCACCACAGTCGCCTACTTGTCCTCCCGACTCTCCGTAAAAAGGTGTTTGATTTGTTAAAATTTCTACTTTGTCCCCTTGTTTAACTTCATTCACAGATTTTTGATCTTTGAATAATTTTAGTATAATTCCTTCGGACTCGTTATATTCGTAACCTAAAAATTCAGTAGAACTTAATTCTTCGCTAATTTTAAACCATCTGTCATCTAATAATTTATCGCCAGAACCTTTCCATTGAGCTCTAGCAAGTTTCTTTCTGTCTTCCATTTCTTTTGCAAAACCTTTTTCATCTACTTTGATTTTTTTTCCTTTTAAAATATCCGCAGTCAAATCAAGTGGAAATCCATAGGTATCGTAAAGTTTGAAAGCTATAGATCCTGGCAAAGTATTATTTTTTACCTTGTCTAGGTTATCGTTAAGAATTTTTATTCCTTTTGCTAATAAATTAGAAAATTTTTCCTCTTCGTTTTTTAAAGTTTCAATAATTAAATCTTTACCATGACTTAGCTCTGGATAACTAGCTTTCATTTCGTTTAATAAAACATCGAACAATTTATAAAATATCAAATCCTTACATCCTAAAGAATGTGCGTGCCTCATACCCCGTCTCATTATTCTTCTTAAAACATACCCTCTACCTTCGTTTGAAGGCAAAACTCCTTCGGCAATTAAAAATGAACTTGCTCTTAAATGGTCGGCAATTACTCTGTGACTTGCTACAGTTTTTTTATCAATCTTAGTCTTGGTAATATCTGAAGATGCATTTATTAATTTCTTAAAGTGGTCAATCTCATAGTTGTCATGAGTCCCTTGGAGAACAGCAGTCATTCGTTCAAGCCCCATTCCTGTATCTACCGAAGGTTTGGGTAGATTTATTCTTTTGTCTTTTGAAATCTGTTCGTACTGCATGAATACCAAGTTCCATATTTCAATATATCTATCTCCGTCTTGATCGGGGCTACCTGGTTTTCCACCCTTTAAATGATCGCCATGATCATAAAATATCTCAGAACATGGACCGCATGGCCCAGTATCTCCCATAGACCAAAAATTGTCCTCTGTTGAAATTTTATATATTTTACTATCTTCTAAACCTATCTTTTTCCATAATTTTAAAGATTCTTCATCTTCTGAAAAGACACTTGCTGACAAACGTTCTTTTGGGACCTTAAATTCTTTTGTAATTAAATCCCAAGCATAACTTATTGCCTGATCCTTAAAATATTGACCAAAAGAAAAGTTTCCCAACATTTCAAAAAATGTGTGGTGTCTTGGTGTATAACCAACATTCTCTAAATCGTTATGTTTTCCACCTGCCCTAATACACTTTTGTGATGTAGTAGCTTTGTTATATTGTCTTTTTTCAACACCAGTAAAAACGTTTTTGAACTGAACCATTCCTGAATTTGTAAACATTAAAGTTGGATCGTTATTGGGCACCAAATTACTCGACTCTACAATTTCATGATTATTTTTTTTAAAATATTCTAGAAATTTCTTCCTAACATCACCTAATAAAATCTGACTCATATTCTATTAAATACAGATATTTTATTTATTGTCTATAATTAGAAGTCTAATAGACTACACGAAAGGTGTTTAAACACCTTTCGTGTGGAGACTGTGATGGAAAATCCTTATTTTTCTGTTTCTTTT
>JAGFWA010000048.1 GCA_017640245.1 Pelagibacteraceae bacterium | reverse complement strand
GATTATTGTTAGCAGCCTGGGCGGTCCTTTAAAATACCTTAAAAATGAATGGAATATAAGAGAAATTAACAATCAGAGCGAGGTTGATTTTATTATAGATTTTGAAATAAAAAATATTTTTTATAATACGATTATGAAAAAATCTTTTAACAAAGGGTTGAAAAATATAACAGAGGCCTTCGAAAAAAGGGCAATTCAACTATTTAAGAATGTTTAAAATTAATCCTAAAGATTTTCTAACGGTAGCTTTTTGAATGTAAGAACGTCCTTTGTTTTTAAATAAGCATTTGTGTATCTTAATTTTATTCCCTTTTTTTATACCCACATAAACTAACCCAACTGGTTTTTGTTTACTTCCACCGCTAGGTCCAGCTATTCCAGTAATGGAAACAGCAATATTGCTTTTACTAATTTTGCTTAAATTATTGAGCATAGATAAACAACACTGCATACTTACAGCACCATGTTTTCTAATGATTTGTTTGGGTACTTTTAAAACACGATTTTTAGATTGATTAGAGTAGGCGACTAGACCCAGTGTAAATATTTTAGAAGATCCACTTACAGAAGTAAGAGCACTTGAAAGCATTCCACCAGTACATGACTCCACAACAGACAGTTTAAGTCTCTTTCTCTTTAATAGTTTAACTATTTTTTGAGAAAGTTTTTTCATGTAAAAACCATGTATAGAACAAGAATAGCTACAACATATAAGCCTGCGCAGACATCATCCATAATGACACCGAGACTGTTCTTAAAGTTTTTTTCATAATAGCTGACAGGAAAAGGTTTAGTGATATCAAAAATTCTAAACAATATAAACATTATGAAATAAAATTTTAATATTTCACCAGTTTCTTTTGGCACGTTATGCGCAACTTCATAAAGACATAAAGGAATTGATTGACCAATGAATTCATCAATAACTACTTCTTTAGGATCTTTATTTTCTAAATCTTTTATAAAAATATTGACCGCGTAAAGTGAGATAAAAAAAATTATAATTATAGAAATTAAAACGATATTTGGAGAAATATTTAAAATATGAAATAAAAAAAACAAAAATAATGTTGTGACTAAAGATGCAAGGCTTCCAGGTATTTTTTTTATTTTTCCTATACCAAACAAGGTGACGAATAAGAAATTTATTTTATTAATCATATTTTATTACAGATGTTATTACTTCACAGGCTATAGCTTTTTCTTTTCCTATCACACCTAACTTTTCTGTGGTTTTGCCTTTTATATTTATTTGATCTTTTGAAATTTCACATAACTTAGAAATATTATCTATCATTTTATTTTTATATTTTTTAATTTTAGGAGTTTGAGTAATGATATTTATATCTAAATTATTTACGTAATAACCTTTAGATTTGATTTGGTCCATGACACGTTTTAATAAAATGGTTGATCTTATATTTTTAAATTTTTTATTTTTATCAGAAAACATTTGACCTATATCTCCCATTTTGCAAGCTCCAAGAATTGCATCGATTATAGAATGTAAAACAGGATCTCCATCTGAATGACCCAAGGTTCCTAAATGTGATTTTATTCTTAAACCTGCTAAATAAAGTTTTCTTTTAGGAACAAGTCTATGTACATCAAAACCTATTCCAGTTCTTGTTTTGAGATTAATAAAATTTTTAAGCATCGAAAGATCTTCTTGATTGGTAATTTTAAAATTATTTTTTTCACCATTGACAAATTTAACTTTTTTTAAAGATTGAACTAAAGAAAGGTCATCGTCTTTATACAGAGCCTTATTTCTAGAATGTAGATCAAGGATTTCATTAAAATTAAAAGATTGAGGTGTTTGAGTTGAAAAGAAGTTTTTCCTTGGAAGATTTAATAGAATTTTTTTGCCAATAGATTCTTTCAAGGCATCATGCATAGGGATTTTAGGAATAACGGCATTTCTTTTAGAAGCATTTATAATTCTTTTTATCAATTTGACAGAAAAATTGGGCCTAGCAGAATCATGTATAAGCACATTGGTGCATTTGATCTTATTTTTTTTAATATGTTTTAAGGCTTTATAGGTAGATTCTTGTCTAGTTTTTCCGCCAACTATTTTTACACAATTGTTGAATTTGATATTTTTAAAAAATTTTGAATGTTTTTTATTTGTAACGATAATAATTTTTTTTATTTGTCTTATCTTACCAAATTTAGTCAACGAGTATTCTAGTAAGGTTTTATTGGCAATTTTAATAAAAGGTTTTGGGATTTTAGAACTCAATCTTTTACTATTGCCCGCAGCTAATAAAATTAAGGAAAAACTCATTGTGTTAATTTACACCATATTTATGTAAGTTATAAAATATATTTAAAATGATAAATACTATTAAAAATTTTAAATGGTTTTTTGGTGTTTCATTTCTATGTGTTTTATTGGGTGTATTCACTTTTATAACTTTTATAAATCAGAACTTTATTTTTTTAAACGAAAATAATCTTCAATATCTATTAATATTAGATGTAGCTCTATTAGTTATTTTTTTAATATTGTTAATTAGGGAAACTTCAAAAATATTTTATGAATATAAATCGAAAACAGCTGGTTCAAGGACAAGCCTCAATTACGTTTTACAATTTTCACTTTTTGCTTTTATACCATCATTAATAGTGGCTGTATTTTCTCTAATATTATTCAACGTAGGATTACAAAAATATTTCGACCAAAAAATAACATCGGCAGTAAATAACTCGTACGAGATTGCAAGGAATTATATTGAAGAAACCAAGAGATCTGTTGAAACAGATGTTCTTTTAATTGGTTTAGATTTGAGTAGATATTCAGGAGTTTTTTTTTCAAATCCAAACAGATTTAACCAAATTGTTAGAACGCAAAAAGAATTAAGAAAAGTTGATGAAATTTATTTGATTGATAGCAGCGGCAACATTTTAGCTGCCAACACTAACAATCCGGAAGATGAATTCACAACTCCATCTGAGGAGGAGTTTAGTAGGGCTCTTGAAGGAAAAGCGGTGTCAATAGATCGATCTACAGAAAAAAAAACTGCTGTAATGATAAAAATAAATAATTTCATTGATACATATCTTTTTGTTTCAAAAAATATTGAGCCTAAGTTAATTCAATATTTAGATGATACTGAACAAGCGGTAAATTTTTATTATACAGTAGAAAATAGGAGAACGGGTATAAAAATAACTTTTGCAATTATTTATATAATAGTTGTTGCTATGTTATTATTTTTAACAATCGTATTTGCGATTACTTTTGCCGAAAGATTAACTAAACCAATAGTGAACTTAATATCTGCATCAAAAAGTATAAGTTCAGGGCAATTAGATAGTAAAGTTCCGGATATCGAATCTGACGAAGAAATTAAAACACTTAATGAAAATTTCAATAATATGATAGAAAGACTTAAAAAACAGCAAGATAAACTTTTAGATGCCGAAAGATATTCTGCGTGGGAAATTGTTGCACGGAAACTCGCACACGAAATTAAAAATCCTTTAACTCCTATACAACTTTCAATAGACAGATTGAGAGGTAAATACTCTGAGAGATTGAAAGACGAAAAAAAAGATTTTGTAAACTATCTTGAAACTATTAACAGACAGATTAAGGACATAGAAGGACTGGTTAATGAGTTTTCAGATTTTGCAAGAATGCCTTTACCAATATTAAAAAAAACTAATGTTTTAGAAATCGTCAATAGATCAATTGAATTTTACAAAATGTCAAACAAAGATTTGAAAATAGAGTTAAAAAATTCTTCGAAAGAAAAGCACTTTATCAACGGCGACAACGAACAATTATATAGAGTTTTTTTAAATTTAATCAAAAATTCTATTGAGGCAATTCAGGAAAAAAAACAAAAAGTTACTAATTTACAAGGTAAAATTAATATAGAAATAATCAAAAATAATGAATATATAGTGATCAAAATGCTAGATAATGGCACTGGTTTTAATGATATAAAAAATATAACCAAGCCTTATTTTACTACCAAACGAGACGGAACTGGTTTAGGCTTACCCATAGTTACGAAAATTATTAATGAGCATAAAGGTGACATTTATTTTACTAAGAACTCTAAAGGAGCAGAGATAGATATTTCTCTACCTATTTTTTCATGAAACACGAAGTATTAGTTATTGATGATAATTTTGATATTAGAAACTTGATTTCAAATATTTTAAAAGAAAAAAATTATGATGTCAGAGAAGCTGCAAATTATAATCAGGCTAGCTTTGAAATAGATAAAAAATTACCTGACATAGCAGTTGTAGACGTAAAATTAGACAAGGGTGAGAATGAGGATGGAATTGATCTTTTAAAAAAAATTAAAAAATTAACTGATCTTGTGCCCGTAATAATGATTTCAGGACATGCCAATGTTCAAATGGCCGTCGATTCTTTGAAATTAGGAGCTTATGAATTTATCACCAAGCCTTTTGCAGCTGAGCAATTACTTAATTTTATAAGTCGAGCGTTAGAAAGTGTGAGTTTAAAAAAAGAAAATTTTCAACTCGAAAATAAATTATTCCATTCTTTTGACTTGATAGGTACAAATAGTCAAATACTTAAAATCAAAAAATTAATTACCAAACTTTCTTCAACCGATAGTAGAATTTTAATTTTTGGGCCAACAGGCTCAGGAAAAGAATTAGTTGCTAGAAAAATTCATAAAAATTCTCCACGTTCCAAAGAATCTTTTGTTGTTTTGAATGGAGTGCTATTACAACCAAATAATTATGAACTGGAATTATTTGGATCAGAAAATGGTGACGGCACTATAAGCTATGGATTTTTAGAAAAAGCTAAAAATGGAACGTTGTTAATAGACGAAATTTCTGAAATACCTTTAGACACTCAAGCAAAAATTTTAAGAGTATTAATTGATCAAAAATTTAAAAGAATTAATGGTAAGAAAGATATTTTTGTTAATACAAGGATTATATCTTCTACTTCAAAAGATTTAAAAAACGAAATAGCAATTGGAAATTTTAGAGAAGATTTGTATCATAGACTAAATGTTGTACCAATTGAAATGCCAAAATTAAATTCTAGAACGGAAGATATTCCTTTATTAATTAAATATTTTCAAAAAAAAATTGCTGAAATTAATGGCATGCCGGAAATTGACATTAATATTGAAGACGACTTGCTTTATACTTATGATTGGCCTGGCAATGTTAGAGAATTAAGAAATTTAGTGGAAAGGATCTCAATACTTTCTCAGAACGAAAATCAATCCAATGTTGGAAAATTGCTACACGAAATATTAAATAAAAATTCATCTCAAAATTTGGAAAATACCACTCCTTCAATGTCTTATCCGCTAAAACAAGCACGTGAAAATTTTGAAAAAAATTATCTTTTAAATCAGTTAAAAAGAAACAAAGGAAATATTTCTAAAACGGCTGAATTTATAGGAATGGAAAGATCCGCACTTCATAGAAAACTTAAATCTCTTGGAATAAAAGGCATTAACTGATCATGAATATTATAATTTGTGGTGCCGGCATGGTCGGCTTTTCAATTAGTAAACAATTACAGGCACAAGGGCATTCTGTGACTGTTATTGACCAGTCTTCTGAAGATATTAAAAAAATAAATGATACCCAAGATGTTAAGGGAATAGTTGGAAGAGCTACTTTGCCTTCAGTATTAGAAAATGCTGGTGCAAAGGATGCTGCTATGATTATTGCGGTTACTAGGAATGACGAAACCAATATGATCGTTTGCCAGTTAGCAAGTTCTTTATTTAATATATCCAAAAAAATCGCAAGAATAAGATCGCAAGAGTTTTTAGAAGGCAAATGGAGTAAATTATATAATAAATCAAATATACCTATCGATGTAATTATTTCACCGGAACGTGAAGTTGCTAAGTCGCTATATAGAAAATTGGAGGCACCCGGTGCTTTAGATAACGTTCCATTTGTTAAAGATAAGGTTAAGCTATTAGAAATTTATATTGAGAAAGGATGTCCTATAGCCAACATACCTTTAAAAGATTTAACAAAAAAATTTCCAGAATTTAAGGCGCATATATTTGGATCAGAAAGAAAAGAATCTTTTGTTTTTTTTAAAAAAAATGACCAGATAAAAATTGGAGACAAAGTTTACGTTGTAGTTAGCACGGATCAAATAAACAAATTATTGTCAGTTTTTGGTCACGAAGAAAAATCGGCAAAAAAAATACTTATAATTGGTGGAGGAAATATTGGTTTGCATTTGGCAAAACTCTTAGAAAGTGTAGAAGGTTTAAGAATTAAAATTATTGAAAAAAATAAGGCTAGAGCCGAGCAAATTGCAAGCGAGCTTTCATCTGCAATAGTAATATGCGGAGATGCTTTAGATGAAAAAATTCTTAAGGAAGCAAATATTGAAGAAGTAGAAACCGTTTTTGCTCTTACAAGTGACGATGAGGATAATGTGATGGCTTGCGTATTGGCTGAAAAATACGGCGGTCCTTCTAAAAGAACAATTGCAATAGTAAACAAACAGAACTACAGCCTACTTCAGGAGTCTTTAAAGATAGACGACTTAGTTGATCCACGAATGACTACCGTTTCAAAAATTATGAAACATGTACATATGGGAACTATAGATACAGTTTATTCACTTTTGGATGGTCAATATGAATTTTTGGAAGCAAAAATTCTAGAAGCATCTGAATTGATCAATAAATCTATAAAAGATTCAAACTTACCAGAAGAAGTAAGAATAGGTGCGATCGTAAGAAAAAATAAAGTTATTATGCCCAAATCAAGCGTTGTATTTGAAAAAGATGATATTGTTGTGTTT
>JAGFWA010000047.1 GCA_017640245.1 Pelagibacteraceae bacterium | reverse complement strand
ATTTAGAAGAGAATTTTATGCAGATAGAGATATTCAAGCCTCGGATTCGCTAATGTTTCAGATTTCATTACTTCCATTTGGCGGTGTTCCAGTACCGCTTATAGATAGATGAGGAAGAAAATATATGTAAATCTTATAACGGTTTTTTTATTGCTATTTCAAGCAGATATACTTTTTGGTCAAACAAACAACAGGATAATTATAACTGTTGGGAAATATCCAATTACTTATTTTGATTTATTCAAAGAGGTTAAAATGATCTCAATACTATCAAATAGCGAAATAAATGAAAATAATAGAGAACAAATAAAAAATCTTGCAATTACGTCCTTAATTAAAAGAAAAATAAAAATTGGTGAAATTGAAAAACTAGGCATAAAAAATTACAGCAAAAGAGAGCTTGAACAATTAATCCAAAATACTTCTCGTAATATAGGTCTTGATAAAAATGGTTTAAGAGAATTATTAAAAAAAAATAATTTAAGTTTTGATTCCCTTGTAAAAAGATTTGAAACAGATTTAAAGTGGAATTCTATGATCTTTCTAATATATAAAAATAAAATTTCATTAAATACGGTTGAAATAGAAAACAAAATAAATTTAGAATTAGAGAATTTAGAAGATAAAAATGATGAAAAGAAGATAGAAATGATCAAACAGAATATAGTCAACCAAGAAAAAGATAAAAAATTGCAAATGTTTTCTAATTCACATTATTCAAATCTAGAAAGAACAATACAAATCAAATTTTTATGAAAAATTTAATTGGTATTATTGCTGCTGATCCTAACAGCATTAATTCTGAAATAATTGCAAAGGTATGGAAAAAAAAGGCCGAATTTAAAAATTTAAATATTTTTATAATTGGAAATTACATTTTGATAAAAAAACAGCTAGAAAAAATAAAAGTAAATCTAAATTTAAAAAAAATAAGTAAAATTCAAAAACAAAATTTCAAAAAAAAATTATTAATTTATGATGTTCCTTTGAAATTTAATAGACTCTTCAATATTTCCGCAAAAGCTAAATCAGATTATGTCATCAATTCTTTTAAAATAGCTATCAAATTAATGAAAGAAGGAAAGATATTAGGTTTAATAAATTGCCCTATAAACAAAATAGAGATTTTTGGAAATAAATTTTTTGGTACTACAGAATTTCTAGCAAAAAAAGAGGGAGTTTTAGGTAGAGAAGTGATGTTGCTTTACAATAAGCAATTGTCAGTATCACCAATTACCACTCATATAAAATTAAAAAAAGTATCGCGAAATATTTCAAAAAAGAAAATTGTAGATAAACTAATAACTATAAATAAATTTTTTTTAAAAAAATTAAAAATGAAACCAAAAATTGGTATTCTTGGTTTAAATCCTCATAATGATGAATTTCGAAAAAATTCTGAAGAAAGAAAATTTATTATTCCAGCTATTAAACAGTTAAGAAAAAAAAGAGTATCGGTAGAAGGTCCTTTGTCTCCTGACTCTGCTTTTTTAAACTTTAAAAAAAAGGGATTTAATGTTTTGGTAGGCATGTATCATGATCAAGTTTTATCTCCTTTTAAGTTATTGTTTAAATTTGATGCAATAAATATCACTCTTGGAATTCCCTACATAAGAATTTCTCCTGATCATGGTACAGGAAAAAATCTTATAAAAAAAAATTTAGCTAATCCTAAAAGTTTAATGGAATGCATAAAATTTTTCAATAACAAAAATGTTAAGACTTAAAAAATCATTAGGACAAAACTTTTTAGTAGATAAAAATGTAATTAATAAAATTGTTTCATTGGATGTTATTAAGGATAAAAAAATTTTTGAAATTGGACCGGGATCAGGGAATTTAACCAACTATATTATACAAAAAAAACCAAAAACAATTTTGTTAATTGAAAAAGATAAAAGATTTTATGAGATTTTAAGTAAAAAATATAGGTTCAAAAAAAATTATAAAATAATCAATGAGGATATTCTCAATTATGACTTGAATAAACACAAAAAAGAAGATGCTATTATATTTGGAAATCTTCCATACAATATCTCAACACAAATACTTGCCAAGTTTATTAGCACCAATATATGGCCTCCCTTTTATAAAAAAATAATATTTATGTTCCAAAAAGAAGTTGCAGATAGAATTTTGGCAAAGTGTAACACAAAACAATATAGTAGGATCACGATTTTAGCTAATTTTAAACTAGATGTTATTGAAAAATTTAAAATCTCAAAAAAATGTTTTTTTCCAATTCCTAATGTGGATTCAAAAATAATTGCTTTTAAACCAAAAATAAAGAACGATTACAAAATTTCAAATATTAAAAACTTGGAAAAAATTACACATATTTTTTTCTCAAACAAAAGAAAAATGATAAACAAACCATTTTCAAAAATATTTGATAACTACAAAGAAGCTGCAGAACAATTAAAAATAGATTTAAGTTTGAGACCTTCTGAATTATCTTGTAATGATTATTACAGACTCACCGAATACTATGAAAAAACTAAAATGATATGAAATTGCAATTTTTGATTATTGCTAAGATTTTCAATTATTTAAAATTATTTTTTTTATTTCCTTAAAACAACTTTCAATGTCATCATTTACTAAAACATGCTCATACTCTTTTGAATGTTGAATATCTTCAGAATAAGCAAGCAGTCTCCTTTGTATAGATTCCTCTCCGTCTTGACTTCTTGCAATTAATCTCTTCTTTAATTCTTCTTTGCTTGGAGGAAGTATAAAAATTGTAACTAAATTTAATTCTTTAAATTTCCTTAATTGTTGAGCCCCTTTCCAATCTATATCAAACAAAACATTACAATTATTTTTCAAAATTTCATTTACTGAAGATTTAGAAGTACCATAATAATTTTCAAAAATTTTTGAATGTTCGTAAAATGCATTCTCATCTAATAAAGATTTAAATTTTTTCTCACTAACAAAATAGTAGTCTACACCGTCTACCTCATTTGCTCTTGGTTTTCTTGTTGTATGCGATACTGAAATTTTAAAGGAGTTATCTGATTGTTGAATTTTTTTTGATAAGGTTGTTTTTCCAGCACCAGAAGGAGAAGATAAAACAACCATAAGAGGTTTGCTTTGATTACTCATTGAAAAAAGAGGGCTTTAAATTTATTTAGCTTTAGCCTCAATAAATTTTACGGCATCTCCAACTGTAAGAATTTTTTCTGCTTCGTTATCGGAAATTTCAGATCCAAACTCTTCTTCGAAAGCCATAACTAATTCAACAGTATCAAGACTGTCTGCCCCTAAATCATCAATAAAACTAGCTTCATCTGTTACCTTCTGTTCGTCAACACCCAGATGGTCTGCTACAATCTTTTTAACTGTTGCGCCTACATCTTTTGACATTTAAATCCTTTTTTTTGATTTCTTGTTAATCCGTTATTAAATTATTTCTTTTCATTGTCAAGACATATACATTCCGCCATTCACATGAATGGTTTCTCCGGTAATATAAGAGGCTAATTCAGAAGATAAAAAAGCTACACAATTCGATACATCTTCACCAGTTCCTAATTTACCCATGGGAATTCTTGATGTTAAATATAGTCTAAATTTTTCTGCTATATTCATAGTCATATCAGATACTATAAAGCCAGGTGATACACAATTAACTGTTATATTTTTTTTTGCATATTCAATTGCCAAGCTTTTGGACATACCAATCAGACCTGCTTTGGAAGCTGAATAGTTTGACTGTCCTAGATTTCCAGTATGTCCTACAATTGATGTAATATTAACTACTCTCCCAAATTTATTTTTTAACATTTTTTTAATTGCATGCTTGGATAATAAAAAACTGGAAGTTAGATTTACATCAATTACTTTCTTCCATTCTTCGTCCTTCATTCTTAACGAAAGATTGTCTGCATTAATTCCTGCATTGTTTACTAGAATATCCAGCCCTCCTAGTTCTAATGTAACGTTATCGATAAATTCCTCAATCCGTGAATGTTCGGATATGTCAAATTTTTTAACTTTAATACCTGGATTGTTTTTTTTTATTAAATCTAATTTTTCAGTTTTCGTTCCTGTACCTAGAACACTGCCATTGAGTGAAACAAATTTTTTTACCAACGCTCCTCCAATGCCTCCGCTAGCGCCTGTTATCAAAATTTTTTTATTTTTAAAATCAATCATTCAAGACTCTTTATATCCTCTATTGTATTTACGCTTTTAGACCGAACTTTGTCATTAATTCTTTTTACTAGTCCAGATAACACTTTTCCAGGGCCTATTTCAATAAATTCATTAACACCGTTTTTTATCATATATAAAATGCTTTCTCTCCATCTAACCTTAGAAAAAATTTGTTTGATAAGTAGGTTTTTAATTTGTTCTGAATCCTGGATTGACGAAGCTGTAACATTGCTTACCAAGTGAATTGAAGGATTTTTAAAGTTAGTTCCATTAATTTTATCTTCCATTTTTTCAGAGGCAGGTTTCATAAGTGAAGAATGAAAAGGTGCGCTTACAGGTAAAAAAATTGATTTTTTTTTATTATTTTTTAAAATTTTATAAATTTCATCAATTGCGCTTTTATCACCGCTTAAAATAATTTGACTATCGGAGTTATCATTGGCTATTTCACATAAACCCTTGTCTTTTTTAATTTGATTTATATATTTTTCTACTTCTTCTAATTTTAACCCCATGACTGCTAACATCGAACCTTTCCCTTCCGGCACAGCCTCTTGCATCGATTTACCTCTCTCGTGCAAAAGATATAAAGCATCTTCAAAATTTAAAGAGCCAGATGAAACAAGGGCACTATATTCTCCTAAAGAATGGCCGCCAAAGTATTTTATGTTTTTAATTTTAATATTAAATTCCTCATTAATTACTTTAAAAATTGAATGACTTATTATCAGGATAGCTGGCTGAGTGTTTTTAGTGAGTTTAAGTTCGTTTTCGGGGCCTTCTAAAATTATTTTTGAAATTGAATAATTTAATTTCTCGTCAGCACTCTTAAATATTTTTTTTACAAGGTCAAAATTCTTGTACAGCTCCAAACCCATTCCAACTGATTGAGAGCCTTGACCTGGAAATAATATTGCTTTCATTTTAATTAATTTGATAAAACATCGTTATTATTACTATTGTACAAACAAAATTTAAATAGTATAAGTCCGTTCTTGAAAAAAATATTAATTTAATTGTTAAAAATGGCTTTTTACGAACATACCTTTGTAGGAAAACAAGATTTATCAGATAAAGAAATAGATAATTTGGTATCTAAATATTCAGATATAATTAAAAAGTCAGGTAAAATCTTAAAAACAGAAAAGTGGGGATTGCTAAATTTAGCAACAAAGATAAAAAGAAATAGAAAAGGAATTTTTATCCACTTTAAATTCGAGGGAAAAAACAAAATTGTTAAAGATATTGAAAAGAAACTTTCAATTGAAAATGGTATTATCAGATACCTTACAGTTAAATACAATAAGTTAGATCTTAATAAAGAATATTTTAATTTTAAGAAAAAAAATAAATTTTATGAAAAGAGATAAGAAAAGAAAAGGAAAAAAATCTAATTATAAAAACAGGTTAAGCCTATTTCAAAGACCTGATATAAGGTTCAATAGGAGTTGCCCTCTATCTGTAAAGGACGCTCCATCAATAGACTATAAAAATATAAAGCTTTTAAGAAAATATATTTCAGATACTGGAAAAATTTTACCATCACGAATAACTTCTGTATGTCAAAACAAGCAAAGAAAATTGTCATCTGCTATTAAAAAAGCAAAAATTTTAGGATTGGTTTAAATGGAAGTAATACTCTTAGAAAAAATAAGAAATTTGGGAAATACAGGAGAAATTGTTAATGTTAAAGATGGTTATGGAAGAAATTTCCTTTTAAAAACTGGCAAAGCTCTTAGAGCAGATAAAAAAAATATTGAATTTGTTAAAAGAAAAAAAGATGAAATTAATGAGAAAAATATAAAACAAAAAAAATATGCGAAAAAAATTTTTGAAAAAATAATGAGTAGAAAGTTAACTTTTAAAAAAGAAACTAAAGAAAATGGCGATCTTTTTGCTTCTATTAAGCCCAAAGAAATTTCTAAATATTTTATTGAAAATTTAAAAGAAACTATTCATCCATCACAAATTGATTTAAAAAAAGAAATAAATAAAATCGGTCAATTTTCTTTATCCGTAAATTTGCACCCAGAAGTAGTGGCACAATTGCATGTTTTAGTTGAAAAAAAAGAAGCTAAGTAAATAATTATTTTTTCCACAGCGAAGAAAAAAAGTTAATAACTTTTATATATTAATAGTTTTTCATTAATATAAAACTATCACCGGTTAATGGAAAAATTAAAAATCAATAATTTTGAACAAAAAAACAAGCTGCCTTCAAATATAGAAGCTGAGCAAGCTTTAATAGGTTCGATTTTGGTTAATAATGATATTATTGATGAAATTTCGAATATTGTTAATCATAAGAACTTTTATGATCCATTACACTCAAAAATTTATAATTTAATAGAAAATCTTCATAACAAAGGGATGATAGCAAATCCAATTACATTAAAAAATTCCTTTGAAAACGATGCGGCTTTATCTGAAATTGGGGGAACAGAATACTTAGTTAAATTGACAAGATTTTCTTCATCAGTAAAACAATCCATTGATTATGCTAAAATTGTTCATGAAAAATTTGTCAAAAGAGAGCTTGTAAAAATATCAGAAACTTTATCAGATGAGGCTGTAGATGAAACAATTGATAAAACAGGAGAAAATATAATTCAAGATACAGAAAAATCTTTATTTGATTTAGCTGAAAGAGGAACTTTTCATCAATCCTTTCTAAAATTTAATCAAGCGTTAGATCAAACTATTGAAATGGCAACCAATGCAATGAAAAGTGATCATGGTATTGTTGGTGTTCCTACTGGTCTGAATGATCTAGATGAAAGATTAGGAGGTCTTCACAGATCTGACTTAGTAATAATTGCAGGCCGTCCATCAATGGGGAAAACAGCTCTCGCAACCAATATTGGTTATTATGCAGCAAAAAAAATTTTGGATGATAACAAAAAATCATCTATTGCTTTTTTTTCTTTGGAAATGTCATCAGAACAGCTGTCAACAAGAATTTTATCTGAACAGTCTAGAATAAAATCGAATGACATCAGAAGAGGTAAAGTTACTGAAGAAGAATTCAATAGATTGATTGAAACTTCTAGAAATATTCATGACTTGCCTTTATATATTGACGAAACTCCTGCAATAACAATTTCAACTTTATCCAATAGAGCGAGGAGAATAAAAAGATTGTTTGGTTTAGATTTAATAATTGTGGACTATATTCAATTGATGACAACTAGTTCTAAAAGATATGATGGTAGAGTCCAAGAAATATCAGAAATAACTCAAGGTCTAAAAGCACTTGCAAAAGAATTAAGCGTTCCAGTTCTTGCACTTTCTCAGCTTTCACGTGCTGTTGAACAAAGAGATGATAAAAAACCTCAGTTGTCAGATTTAAGAGAATCGGGTTCCATTGAACAAGACGCCGATGTGGTTATGTTTGTATTTAGAGAAGAATATTATTTGGAAAGAAAAGAGCCAAAACTAGGTACTATCGAACATGGAGAGTGGCAAGCAAAAATGAATGAAATTATTGGGTCTGCTGATATTATAATTGGCAAACAAAGACATGGGCCAACCGGGAACATTCAAGTAGAATTCGAAGGAATCTATACTAAGTTTAAAGATGCTTCAAAAAC
>JAGFWA010000046.1 GCA_017640245.1 Pelagibacteraceae bacterium | reverse complement strand
ATAAATATGATTACTTGCAGGAATGCAAATCAGATTCACTTCACAACATCGCCAAGACGGTTGCTATTTGCAGCGCGTTTACGGAGGGTGTACAATTATTTGCAAGCTTTGCGATTCTTTTAAATTTTCCACGACACAACAAGATGAAGGGCATGGGCCAGATCATTACCTGGTCAGTGCGCGACGAGACGCTTCATTGTAACTCCATGATCCGATTGTTCAATGAACTGATAAAGGAAAACCCTGAGGTTTGGACGGCTAAACTGAAGGACGAGATTTATGAGGCATGCGGCATTGCCGTTGCCCAGGAAGATGCGATGATCAACCTAGCTTTTGAACAAGGACCTTTGGAGAATTTAAAAGCTGAAGAGGTGAAACAGTATATCAGGTGGATTGCCAACAGACGATTGACTCAGTTGAATTTAACTCCTCTCTATAAAGTTGAGAGAAATCCTTTAACCTGGCTTGATACAATGTTGAATGCAGTCGAACACATGAATTTTTTTGAAGGACGATCAACCGAATATTCAAAAGCATCTACACAAGGAACTTGGACAGAAGCATTTGAAGATTTGAAATCACCTTATTTTGATATGCTTGAGAAAAATAAAATTATTGGTAAATCAGAATTTTTTAAAGGTGATAATACTAAACCAGCTGGTTAGAGCAGTACACTGCTGCAAAGTTTTAGGAAGCTCTTACCATTGCACTTACCATTAAATAACTGAACATACGGGTGACAAGTCTTAACATTACAAATCACAGATTGAATTATCAAACTTGAATCAATCCCAAAATCCTTGTAAACATTGACTCATTAACAAGGGCCTGTAGCTCAGCTGGTTAGAGCAGTACACTCATAATGTATTGGTCCCAGGTTCGAATCCTGGCGGGCCCACCAATTATTCTGACATCATTCCAATAAGCCACAAAGATATTACTATATACCAAATCATAAATTATTGATTAACGAACTCCTCTAATTTTTCAAATAGTGCATTTATGTTATCATTATTAGCACTGAGAATAGAAGCAAATTCCTCTTTCTGAGTTCTGGCTAAACTTAATCCTTCGATTGTTAAATCTCTTATTAACGGTTTATCCGGATTTTTTGTGTAGACTCTCCAATTAATTCTAACTTCAGGTTTTTTATCTGTTGCAAGCAATAAAGTTTTAACAATCGTGTATTTTTCATTAATAATTTCAGCTGATAAGACATCTATTTTTGGATCAGAATAATCAGTCAATCTAGAAGTAAAACTTTTTAAAAAATATCCTTCAAATAACTTTTCATATTTTTTTAATTCTTCCGAACTTATCTCTTTTCTTTTCCCGCCAAGAGTGTAATAGGCAAGACCTTTTATATCTACAGTTTTGAGAGCCATTTCAGATAGTTGCTCCCCTTTAATCTTTTTTGAATTACTACTGTTTAGAATTTCTTTTGCTTCACTTGTGATTTCAGCAATAAATTGTTTGGGATCAGTGCTATACGCAAAACTTTCAACTTGTAAAGCAATTAGCATTAGAAAAAATGAAATGAAAAATAAAAATTTCTTTTTCATGTCGAGGGTACTATTGGTTGTCTATTTCTTCCCAATCACTATCTTCTTGGGTTTTACCAGATTTCATCGAATTAGATATTTTTTGGGCTCTGTTCTGTAAATATAAACTTTTAACAGATGCGTAAAAATCTATTGAGTTTCTTTCTAAACTATCGATTGATTCAATATTCTTTGATCTAAAATCTACAGCGTCAGTTCCCTTATAATAATAATAATTGTGTTCTTGTAAATTGTCGTTGCCGATAATTATGTCCGTTTCAGTATTGTGTGTTAGTTGGTAAACAGGATCAATAAATACGTTGCCTACAAGACCCACAGCATCTCTAGTTGTAGTTGGTCCTAGTATAGGTAAAACAAAGTAACAACCGGTATCCGCTCCCCAAACTCCAAGAGTTTGACCAAAGTCTTCTTTACCTTTTTTTGCAAGTCCCATGTGTGTTGCGGGATCAAAAATACCTAAAATACCAACAGTAGAATTTACCAAAAATCTTCCTGCTGTGTTTCCTGCGCCCCTTAAATCTCCTTGAAGTAAATTATTCGATAAAGTGAGCAATGAACGTAGATTTCCTACTACATTACTCGTGCCCGTACGGATTGGCACAGGTAACGCTCTGTAACCTTTCGCAATAGGTTTAAATATTGCCTTATCCAAACCTTGATTAAATTTAAGTGTACCTCTACTAAAATTTTCAAAACATTCATTAGCAGTATACTTGTCGTCTGCCAAAGTATGAGATGAATACATCAATACAATCAACGCAATTGCACTAAATAGCACTTTTATTCGTCCAAGCATCATTTTTTTATGCTATATATTTTTTTCATGGAAATTACAAAATATTATTCTTCTAACTATGATTTTAAAACAAAGAAGTAACAAAAGTATAACAGCAATTATTCTGCATTATACGGGAATGCAATCAGAACGCGAATCCCTTAAAAAGCTCACTAATCCTAAATCTAAAGTTAGTTGCCACTATTTAATCAACAGGAAGGGGAAGGTTTTTAGTCTGGTTAAGGATAACCATATCGCATGGCATGCTGGAAAATCGATGTGGAAAAAATATAGGAACTTAAACAAAAATTCTATTGGAGTTGAGTTGGTAAACAAGGGGCATAAATATGGATATCAAAAGTTCACCAAAGTACAAATAAACAGACTGGTTATACTTTGTAGAAATTTAAAAAAAAAATATAGAATAAAAAATCAATTTATTCTTGGTCACTCAGATATTGCGCCTTTAAGAAAAATAGACCCGGGTGAAAAATTTCCTTGGAAATACTTGTCCTCAAAAAACATTGGTATTTATCCTAAAAAAATTAAAATAAAAAATGGTTTTCAATTAAAAACAAAAAATAATAAAGCGTTTTTTAAAAACTTGTATAAGATTGGTTATCGTTACCTTAACAAAAGACTTCAAAATAGAATTATTAAAAATTTTCAGAGAAGATATAGGCAAAAAAAAGTAAATGGTTTTTTGGATAAAGAAACTCTCAAAATTAGTGATATTTTGGCTAAAAAATCAAATATATCTTGATTTTTTTTAAATAAGCTTTATAGCGATCCTGCTAGGCAATTGGATTGTCGCTGCTTTAATTAGCAGAGGAAAGTCCGGGCTCTATAAAGACACGGTGCCAGTTAATGGCTGGCAAGGGTGACCTTAGGGATAGTGCCACAGAGAATAGACCGCCATATCGAGGCAAGGGTGAAAAGGTGTGGTAAGAGCACACCGGTTTTTTGGTAACAAGAAACGCATGGTAAACCCCACCGGGAGCAAGACTAAAAAGAGATGACACCGCGAAAGCAAAAAACAGTCTTTAGTTAGTCATCAGGGTTAGTCGCTTGAATTTAAGTGCAAACTTAAATCTAGATAAATGACATCTTAAATGACAGAACCCGGCTTATAGATTGCCTAGCATATCCTTCAGTGTTCTTGTTTTGTATCAATCGGTATCACCAATATTTTCAATGTTGCTATAATAAATAGCTATTGACTACATTTTAATAAACCCATACTATCCCATGAATTCCCAAACATAGGGGGATTGAGAGATTTTAGGGAGAAAAATGGAACATGTTTCTGTCAAATTTCGAAAACAGATTAGACAAAAAAGGGAGGGTGTCCGTGCCTTCTAGTTTTAGAGCTCATTTAAATTCTATGGGGTACAATGGTTTTATTACCTATCCTTCTTTTAATCATACCGCTTTAGATGCTTGTGCCCAGGATAGAATTGAGAAACTATCAGAGAGCATAGACTCTCTAGGTCCCTTTGAAGACAAAAGAGATTATTTTGCAACATCTGTGCTTTCAGAAAGTGTAAATCTTAATTTTGATAGCGAAGGAAGAGTATCGTTTCCAGAAAAATTGCTAAATCATGCAAAAATTAAATCTAATATTATTTTTGTGGGTTTGGGAAAAACTTTTCAAATATGGGATCCAAAATTATTTGAAAAATTTAAATCTATTGCAAGAAAGAAATCTTATCTTAATAGAGCAGCTTTAAAATGGGATAATAAATTTAAAAAGGAGGGTGTATGACAATTAATATCGGTGGTGGAGAATTACAAGAATTAAAGCCTAGAATTTTGGTAATGGGAGTAGGCGGAGCAGGTGGGAATGCAATAAACGCTATGATTGATGACGGTATGCAAGGTGTTGAATTTGTTGCAGTCAATACTGATGCTCAAGATTTAAAAACTAACAAAGCTGATGCAAAAATTCAAATCGGCATGAATTTGACAAAAGGACTTGGTGCCGGAACGAAGGATGATATTGGTCAAGCTGCGGCCGATGAGTCTTTAAATGAAATAGTCACTTATTTACAGGGAAGCAACATGGTATTTATTACCGCTGGAATGGGTGGAGGAACGGGAACTGGTGCTTCACCCGTTATAGCAAGAGCCGCAAAAGAATTAAATATATTAACTGTTGGTGTTATTACTTTACCATTCTCATACGAAGGTCCGAAACGAATGAGAAGAGCTGTCCAAGGTTTGCAGCAATTAAAAAAATATCTCGATACATCGATCGTTGTTCCTAATCAAAATCTTTTTAAAGTTGCAAACGAAACCACTACTTTTGAACAATCTTTTTCTTTGTCAAACGATGTTTTAAAACGTGGCGTTCAAAGTGTAACGGATCTTATGGTTAGACCTGGATTAATTAATTTGGATTTTGCAGACGTTGAAACCGTTATGAGCTCTATGGGCAAAGCAATGATGGGGAGCGGTGAAGCAGAAGGTGAAAATAGAGCCTTAGCTGCAACCGAATTAGCTTTAAATAATCCTTTGATTGACGACTATTCTTTACAAGGCGCTAGAGGACTGCTTGTAAATATAACGGGGGGAGAAGATATTAAACTGTTCGAAGTTGATCAGGCTGTAAATAAAATAAGAGCAGAAGTTGACCCAGAAGCCGAACTTATATTTGGAGCAATAAAGGATGATAATTTGGATGGCAAAATGAGAGTGTCTGTCGTAGCTACGGCTTTGGATGGTGAAGCGCTAGAACCAAGATCTGTTGTAAATATGGTTCATAGAATTCATAATAGAAATTCTGGATACTCAGATAACCTTACAAAAAAGGATAATGTGCCAGAGATGCCAAATTTTGATTCTATCCAGGGAGCTACGGCTTTAAAGCTAGATAGCCAAGTTGAAGAAAACAAAAATGATCTAATTTTGGGCAAACAAAATGAAATAAAAGACGAGTCTATCAAAAACGATCCTGTGTTTTCCGGTTTGTCCTTGGATAATGCTTCTTATTTTGAAAATAGTTTAGATCAATCTCAAGATAATATTTCAGTTTTTGACGAAAAATCTGAAGATAATGCTACGGAAATTAATAATAGCAATGATCCAGACCCCCAGTTATTTTCTGACGAAGATAGTTTTAATAATTCGTCAGAAAGTAACGAGCAAGAAACTTTTAAAAATGAGGATGAGGAAGATTTTGAAATACCTGCTTTTTTACGTAACCAGAAATTTTAAAAACCTCAAATTAGATGAAAGATCTTTCATCGTTAAAAAATTTACCTCATTACCCTGTAATGTTGAAAGAGGTTTTAAGTCTTTGTGTACCGCAAAAAGGGGGACAGTTTATTGATTGTACATTTGGCTCCGGGGGATATACCAATGCAATTTTATCCTTTCCAAAAACTAAAGTTATCGCTTTGGATAGAGACTTACACACTGAGGAATTTGTAAACAGTACAAAAAAAAATTATAAAAATCGTTTCATATTTTATAATCAAAAATTTAGCGAATTAGATAAAGTCATAAAAGACGATACTAAAGTAGACTGTATAATTTTCGACCTTGGAATTTCATCATTACAAATTTCAGACTTAAGTAGAGGTTTTTCTTTTAATTCGAAAGAGAAGCCCGATATGCGCATGGGTCTAAATTACCTATCTGCCCACGAAGTCATAAATAATTTCGATTTAAAAACTCTCAATGACATTCTCAGACTTTTTGGCGAGGAAAAAGATAGTTTACGTATTGCCAAAAATATAATCAGGGAAAGAAAAAATAAGCTAATTTCCTCTATACCCGAACTTGTTACAATAATAAAAAAAAGTAAAAAAAGAGAATTTAAAAAAAAAATTAATATTTCAACAAAAACTTTTCAAGCTATAAGAATTTTTGTGAATAAAGAAATATCGGAGTTAATAGAAGGATTAATTAGCGCTACGAAGTTATTAAAAACAGGCGGAACAATAATTATTGTAAGCTTTCATTCCATTGAAGATAAAATAGTTAAATTTTTTTTTAACAATTATTCAAAAAATAAATCTAAAGGCTCAAGATATTATCCGGATCTAGACGGAGAACAAAATCTTTTTGAAAATTATAAAAACAAAGTAATTAAACCGAGCGAAGAAGAAATAAATTTAAATAATCGATCAAGATCTGCAAAACTCAGGTTTGTGACTCGAAGTCAAAATGATTTTTTTTATCCCAATGAATTTAAGGAAAAATTTTTGCACTATCTAGAATTGGAAAAAAAACATGTTTAAAAAATCGTTAATTTTTTCGCTTACTGTTTTTTTCACTTTAATGATTATTACATCTTTAATTAAAAATAAAACTAGAAATTTAGAAAAAGAAATAAAAAAAATTAATAAAGAAGTCGCATTTTTAGAGAAACAATTAAGCGATGCCGAAATTGATTATATTTATCTCTCAAGTCCAAAGAAATTGAAAAAATATCTATCAACCTTTAATAAAGAGAAATATCTAAGTTTTGATCATTCAAGGATTTTTTTTTCAACAGAGCAATTTTTAAAGCATAGTTTAAAAGAGGCCAAATCTTTTTAAGAGAATAATTAATATGGAAAAAGAAAAAAAAAATAAGAAGTTAAATCAAAACAGTTTTTATTTTGAAGACTACGACCATCATTCAAAAAATGAGTCTGCAAAGAATAAAGTGAATATTAGTGAAGACAGAGTTTATTTGCTTTTTTTTGTTTTTTTTTGTTTGATCTTTATATTTGCAATTAAAATCTTTCTTACTTCACTAAAAGATCCGTTTTTAAGACAAACAGTTCAGAGTTATTCAATTTTTAAACCACTAAGAAATGATATTGTAGATAGAAATGGCGAACTAATTGCCAGAAATATAAAAGTTTATCATGCAGCTATAAGACCTAATTTAATTAAAGACAAGAAAAGATTTATTTTAAAACTTAAATTATTTTATCCTAAACTGGATGTTCAAATTATTAATAAAAATTTAAAAAAAAATAAGTACTTCTATTTAAAAAAAAATATAACGGAGGAAGAAAGATTTAAATTGTGGTCGCTAGGAGAAAAAGGTTTGTTATTTGAAGGGACACAAACAAGAATATATCCACATAAAAATTTATTCAGCCATGTGGTCGGACAAATTGATTTGGACAATAATGGAATTTCTGGCGTTGAGAAATATTTTGATAAAGATTTGAAAACTAATGGAGACAAACCGTTAAATTTATCTCTGGATATTAATTTACAATATCTTATTAGAGATGAACTTCTTAACTCTATTTCTAATTTTAATGCAAAAGGAGCTGCTAGTGTTCTTATGGATATAGATACAGGAGAAGTTTTGTCTTTAATCTCCTTGCCAGATTATGATTTAAATGTTCGTCAAGAAATCAAAGATGAAAATTTTATGAATAAAATTACGAAAGGAGTTTTTGAATTAGGATCGATATTTAAAACATTTACAATTACATT
>JAGFWA010000045.1 GCA_017640245.1 Pelagibacteraceae bacterium | reverse complement strand
AGGTTGGAATCTATTGCTAGCCTTAAATCAACTTAGAATTGGTTTAGCTTTAGAAGCCGGCGTTTGTATTAGTCTAATTGCAATACTTTTAGATAAAATGTCTTTGGCTTGGGCACATAAACAAACAGATTATTTTGCCAACCTTACTTTTTTCCAGCGTCATAAATATGGATTATTTTTTGTTGGGACAGTAATAGTTGGATTAATACTTGCCTCTGCTGGGTCCTTCTTTTTTAAAGAAGGTTTTAACTACTTGTATGAGGTTCCACATAATAAAGGGATATCAGGCGAACCTTTCTGGAATGCAGGGGTTGATTGGATATGGGATACTTTCTTTTTCCAATTAAAAGTATTTAATACCTGGTTGATTGTAGACGTATTACAACCAATGAGAGCTGCTTACCTAAGGATGCCAGTTGTCGCAACGTTTGTTTTGGTTATGGGAACCGGTTATATAATCGGCGGTATTCGATCAGCACTTGTGGTTGGTGGATTTACATTATTTATTGCTCTAAGCCCATGGTGGGATAGAGCTTTAGTCACAGCTTACATGGCAACTTTTGGTGTAATTGCATCAGGTATCATCGGAGTAATCTCTGGTTCTTTAGCTGCACAAAACACAACGAGTACAAAAATTGTTTTAGGGATATGTGATACTCTTCAAACATTTCCATCCTTTGTCTATTTAATTCCTGTTATGATGCTTTTTGGCGTGACCGACACATCCGTGTTAATTGCTGTGATTATTTATGCAACTATTCCTGCAACCCGTTACACTATTGAAGGACTTCGTAGTGTTCCACCAGCTTTACACGATGCAGCTTCGATGTCGGGAGTAACACGCTTACAAAGATTACTTCAGATTGAATTTCCTTTAGCATTTCCTCATATCATGCTTGGAATTAATCAAACAGTGGTCTTCGCATTATTTATGGTAATTATTGGAGCTTTTATTGGAACAGAAGATTTGGGACAATATATTATGAAAGCTTTATCAGACTTAAAAGGAGGCGGTAAAGCACTGATCCTTGGTCTTTGCGTTGCCTTTATGGGTTTAGCGGTTGATAATTTAATTCGTACTTGGGCAAACAAACGAAAAAAATTATTAGGATTAGAAGAATATTAAATATCTAATTTTGATTAGACCCATCCAAACACCGTATAGTTTTGAAGGAAAATTTTTTTAAATTATTTTCTTAAAATTATCGTAAATTATTCTAGCACTAGTATTGAACAAGCTTAGATTTTCTTCAACATCTTTTTTGAATTTTTCAAGTGCATTTGCTCCCAAAGTTTTTTCTAAAGCCGACTTATATTCCGGCACACACGCCCACTGAGGGACAGTATCGCTTGTTTGTTCGACATGAAACTGCAGTCCAAAAGCATTATTTGAGGAAAATGCCTGAACTTTACACTCAGGAGATGTTGCTAGTAAATTTGTGTTAGATGGCAAATCATGTACTTCATAAGAATGCCATTGTAAAACTTTTAGCTCTTTGTTCAGACCCTTAAGCAAGGAATTGTTATTTATTAAAGAAACCCCAAGTATACCAATTTCTGGTGTCTTCATTTTTTTTACTTTGCCACCTACAACCTCGCCAAGAAGCTGAGCTCCAAGACATAGACCTAAAAAAGGTTTTTTTTGTACACATGCGAACTTGTGAATTTCTTCCTTTTCAGTTTTTAACCATGGATAGGTTTCTTCCTGCCAAGTATCCATGGGTCCACCCATTACTATCATTGCATCATATTGATCTAATTGTGGTATTTTTTCATTTTCATCTAGTTCTACAGTATCAATTTTAATATTGTCTTCTTTCATAAATTTGAGGAAAATGCCCGGATGTTCAATATTGATATGTTGTAGAACTAAAAATTTCATATGAATAAATTAAAACTATTGATTGTTGAAGGCAACACAAAAGAAGAAAATGTAAATTTTAATATCGCAGGATGCGTACCCCAATCACAAAATTTTAAACTACATATTAAAAAACTTGAGCCAAATAGTGAAATTGATATCGTTGAACCTATAGATGATAATTCTATTTCAAAAACTCTTTCGTCTATAAAAAAATATGATGGTGTAGTTCTAACAGGAAGTACATTACGTTTAAATAAAGATATCAAAGAGATTAAAAAACATGTGGAATTTGCTAAAACATGTTTTCAGCATGAAAAAAAAATATTTGGCAGTTGTTGGGGCTTGCAAGTAACAGTTATAGCCGCCGGGGGTAAATGTAGAGTAGCACCAAATGGACCGCACATTGGTATCGCGCATGATATAGAATTAAATAAGGACGGAAAAAATCATGGGATGTATTTAAATAAACCAAATAAATTTACAACACCTGCATTTAATTATGACGAAGTTGAAATTCCACCAAAGAATTCTATTTTATTAGCGAGTGATAAAATAAATAAATTTCAAGCACTACATTTTTATGTTGGAAAATCTGAAATATGGGGATTACAATATCACCCTGAAATACCCTACGATTACATGATTAAGTTAATTAAACATAGATCAAAAGGAATGTTGGAAAGTAATGTTTTTAAAAATCAAGATGAGATTGATCGACACATTAATTTCATAAGGAAAGCCAAATCAATATTAAACGATGATATAAGGACAATGGAATTAAAAAATTGGCTTGATTATTTAAAAAATTAAAACAAACCTTCTATTTCACCTTTATCGTTCAATTTAATAGACTCAGCAGCTGGCACTCTAGGAAGGCCAGGCATAGTCATGATTGCTCCACATATAACAACAACAAATTCTGCTCCACTTAATAACCTTACTTCTCTAATGGGTAATACATGTCCTGAGGGCGCTCCTTTTAAATTTGGATCTGTTGAAAAACTGTATTGTGTTTTAGCAATACAAACAGGAAAGTTTCCAAACCCATCTTTCTCCATTTTTTTGAGCTGATCTCTAACTTTAGTATCGGCAACAATTTCGCTAGCTCCATACATTTCTTTAGCAATGGTTTCGATTTTTTTCCAAAGAGAAGTTTTTGAAGAATATAAAAATTTAAAGTTATTTTTTTTAGCCTTGTTACAGATTTTAACAACATTATTAGCAAGATCTTTTATTCCATTACCGCCTTTTGCCCAATGCATACAAAGGTTTGTTTTAACCCCAAGTTTAGCGCAATGTTCTTCTATAACTTTAACTTCTTTATCGGTATCAGTAATAAAATGATTTATAGCTACCGTAACTTCTAAACCAAACTTTTTTATATTTTGAATATGCCTTTCTAAATTAGGTAAACCTTTTTTTAAAGCTTTTATGTTTTCTTTTTTTAAATCTTCTTTCTTTATTCCGCCGTGCATTTTTAAAGCTCTTATTGTCGCAACAAGTACGACACAATCAGGCCGAATGCCTGTTTTACGACATTTAATATCTAAAAATTTTTCAGCACCAAGATCAGCCCCAAAACCGGCTTCAGTTACAACATAGTCAGATAATTTTAAGGCAGTCTTTGTTGCAATTATAGAATTACATCCATGGGCAATATTTGCAAAAGGACCACCATGGATAATAGCAAGATTATTTTCAAGAGTTTGGGTTGCATTAGGTCTGATTGCATCTTTTAATAAAACAGTCATGGGCCCATGTGCATTTAAATCTTTTGCATAAATCGGTTTTCTATCTCGTGTATACCCAATTGTAATATTTCCAATTTTTTTTTCTAAATCTTTTAAATTGTTCGATAAACAGAAAATGGCCATAATTTCTGATGTTACAGTAATATCAAAACCATCTTCTCTTGGAAAACCATTGGCTATTCCACCAAGATTTATATTTATTGAACGAAGTGAACGATCATTTAAATCAACAACTCTTCTCCATACAATTCTTCTAATATCAATATTTAATTTATTCCCCCAATAAATATGATTATCTATTAAAGCAGATAACAAATTGTGAGCCGAAGTTATTGCATGAAAATCACCAGTAAAGTGCAAATTAATTTGTTCCATTGGAACAACTTGAGCATAACCTCCACCGGCAGCTCCACCTTTCATTCCGAACGAAGGTCCTAAGCTAGGTTCTCTCAAACAAACCACTGACTGTTTTCCAATTTTATTCAAACCATCGCTCAAACCAATAGAAGTTGTGGTTTTTCCTTCACCAGCAGGAGTTGGAGTTATAGCTGTGACTAAAATTAAATTACTTTCTTTTTTTTTTAACGTAGAAATATATTCTAAATTGAATTTTGCTATATGGCGCCCCATAGGACTAAAAGCAAAAGCATGATCAGGGACTTTAAACTTTGCAAGTACGTCTCCAATTGGTTTCATTCGAGCTCTTCTTGCGATCTCAATATCTGACTTTATTTTACTCATCAAAAAACCCTTGGGTCTTTTTAGCGTTTTCACATATGCTGAAACGAAACCTATAATAACACAATATCCAATACAATAAGATATTTTGTAATTGGATTTTCTAAAAATATATATATAATTAAATATGGGTAGCATTAAAGATTCTCTCACATTTGATGATGTAACTTTAGTTCCACAATATTCCTCTGTTTTACCTTCAGAAACTGTTACCGCCACTAAGCTGGCTCGTAATTTGAATTTAAAAATACCTCTCATGTCATCAGCCATGGATACAGTAACCGAGTCTAAAATGGCCATAGCAATTTCAAAATCAGGCGGAATGGGAATTATTCATAGAAACCTATCTATCGAGGAACAGGTAAGAGAAGTTAAAAAAGTTAAAAAAAATAATTATTTAGTAGGTGCTGCTATTGGAGTGAGTCCGAAGGATTTAGAAAGGGCCAAAGAACTGTCCAAAGTTAATACAGATTTAATTGTAATAGATACAGCTCACGGACATACACAAAAAGTCTTAGAAATGATTAAAAAAATTAAGAAAAAATTAAAAACCTGTACTCTTTGTGTTGGTAATATTGCTACCGGTAAAGCTGCAAAATTTTTAGCTGATAGCGGGGTTGATATTGTCAAAGTAGGTATTGGCCCTGGCTCTATTTGTACAACACGATTAGTTGCCGGTATCGGAGTTCCTCAATTAAGCGCAGTAATCCAAGTTAAGAAAGCCTTAAAAAATTATAAAACAAAAATAATTTCAGACGGAGGTATAAAATTTTCTGGCGATATAGCAAAGGCAATCGCAGCAGGTGCGGATGCAGTTATGATAGGATCGTTATTTTCAGGAACAATAGAAAGCCCTGGTAAAATTTTTAAACACAAGGGTAAACTTTTTAAAAACTTTAGAGGAATGGGTTCTGTTGGAGCAATGTCAGTTGGCTCTGCAGACAGATACTATCAAAAAAAATTTAAAAATGTTTCAAAATACGTTCCAGAAGGAGTGGAGGGAATAGTTAGATTTAAAGGACCTGTTGACAAAATTATCTATAATTTAGTTGGAGGATTAAAATCTTCCATGGGATACCTAGGAGCAAAAACAATACAAGATTTACAAAAAAAAGGTGAGTTTGTTAAAATTACGAAAGCAGGATTTTATGAAAGCATGGTTCATAGCGTTGATCATGTAAAAAGCAATGAACCAAAATAATACTTTAGAAAAAATAATTATAATTGATTTTGGTTCTCAATTTACCCAGCTTATAGCAAGAAAGGTTAGAGAAGCAGGGGTTTATTCTGAAATTATTAATTCTAATCAAGTTAGAAATTTAACAAAGAACAAATTAACAAAAGGCATTATTCTCTCTGGAGGACCTTTAACTATAACAAATAAAAATTCCATAAATTTAGATGATCATATTCTCAGTTTAAATTTACCTATTCTTGGTATTTGTTACGGTCATCAGATTTTAGCAAAAAAACTTGGAGGGAAAGTAAAAATTTCAAAAAATAGAGAATTTGGAAAAGCTTTTGTTAAAAGTAAATCAAAAAGCCCTATTACTAAAAACTTCTTCAAAAATAAAAACAACTTGGTATGGATGAGTCATGAAGATATCGTCTATAAAATCCCACCGGGCTTTAAACAGATAGCTTCTAGCAATAATTCAAAGTTTGCAATTATAGCTAACGAAAAGAAAAAATATTACGGAATACAGTTTCATCCCGAAGTTAGTCATACAATAAATGGAAAAATTTTAATTAGAAATTTTGTGCTTAATATCTGTAAAATAAAAAAAAAGTGGAATTTAAAAAGACAAAAAGAAATCTTGATTTCTGACATTAAAAAGAAAGTTAAAAAAGATAAAGTAATTTGCGCCTTATCCGGAGGGGTGGATAGTAGCGTTGTAGCCTTATTATTAAAAAAAGCTATTGGAAATAAATTAATATGTATTTTTATTAATACAGGATTGTTAAGAAAAAATGAAGAAAGGGAAGTTTTAAAAACCTTTAAAAAAAAATTAAAACTCAAATTAATCTACATTAACGCTTCGAAGTTGTTTTTAAAAAAATTAAATAACGTTACCCATCCTGAAAAAAAAAGAAAAATTATTGGAAAACTTTTTATTCAATTATTTGAAAGATATGCAAAAAAAGTAAAAGGAGTAAAGTTTTTAGCTCAAGGAACTTTATATCCAGATTTAATTGAAAGCAAAACTGTAACGGGCAGTCCTTCTTCTAAAATTAAGTCTCATCACAATGTTGGCGGCTTACCTAAAAAAATGAATCTTATTTTGATCGAACCTCTTAATGCTTTATTTAAAGACGAAGTGAGAAAACTTGGTTTACAATTGTCATTGCCTAAAGTTCTTCTTTTAAGACATCCATTTCCTGGTCCAGGACTTGCGATAAGAATTCCTGGTAAAATTACCAAAGAGAAAATTGATCTTTTAAAAGAAGCTGATTTTATATTCATTAATGAATTAAAAAAATCAAATCTTTACAATAAGATTTGGCAAGCTTATGCGGCTTTGCTTCCAGTAAAGACCGTTGGAGTTATGGGTGATAGCAGGACATATGAATATACATGTTTGTTAAGGGCAGTAACTTCAGAGGACGGTATGACGGCTGATTTTTTTTCTTTTAAAAAAATTTTTTTACAAAGAGTATCGAATAAAATTATTAATTCTATAAGAGGGATAAATAGGGTGGTTTATGACGTTACATCAAAGCCGCCAAGCACTATTGAATTAGAATAATTAAGTTAAAAAAAATGGAAATAAAAAATAACACAACATTTATGGCTTTATCGCCTCATAATGGATTGTCTTATAAATATATAGCTCCAAATAGTGCGGATGGTTTTACATTTGTATGTTTCAATTCGCTCACAGGAGACAAGACGATGTGGGAGACTGGAATAGGCGCAAAATTTATCAATCAAGGACACGGTTTGTTAACATGGAATATGCGCGGACAAGCCAACAGTCCTTTTAGCAACGGTGAAATTCATGAAGATAATATTGTCGCTGATGCGATACGTTTGCTAAAAAAAGTTGAGCCACAAAATCCAGTGTTTATTGGTTTATCGGTAGGAGGGCTTTATGCTGCTAAAGTACATCTAGGCAAAGAAAGTTATCCTTGCCTTGGACTTGTTCTTATTAACACTTTACGTGAAATAGGTCCTCGACTTTCATGGATTAACAAGTCGCTTGTGCGACTAGTTGAAACTGGCGGCCTTGATTTACTTCGCGATGTTTATTCACCTCTTTTGTTTGGAGAAAAATGGCAAGCACAGAATCGTGAAAATTTTTTGAAAAGTTATAGCTATACACCAATTAAAAAAAACGATGGTGCTTGGCATTTATTAAAGGCTGGCGAAAATACAATGTGGAATGTTAATTGGGAAACGATAAATGTTCCGGTTTTTAATATCACAGGCTTACAAGACAAAATTTTTAGAAATGATAAGATAATTGCTGAAATGTTAACACAATTCCAAAATATCAAAAGCATTGAATATAAAGATGCTGGTCATATGATTCCAGTTGAAATACCCGAACAACTTGCCAAAGATATTCTTAAATTTATTGAAAGATTATAATGATCCAAACGACTAACAAAAATGAATCTGCGTGGCATCGTCATGCATGGATTGCATATTTAGCTGTTTTTATTGGCGTTATAGGTCATGCGAGTTCGGAGTTTGTGGCAAAAATTATTTCCAACAACTCAGCAATTACAGGACCAGAAATTTCGGTGTGGCGATTTTTATTTGGTGGAATAGGATTGGTTATTGTTTCATTAATAATTCCGTCATCACGTGATCTTGTGACACCGATCAAGAAAAATGGAATATCGCTCA
>JAGFWA010000044.1 GCA_017640245.1 Pelagibacteraceae bacterium | reverse complement strand
GAAGGGGTAAGAGAATACGAATGCCATAGAAAATATTCCAAGACATATAGTCAAGAAATTAAACTGAATTAAAATCAAGAATGCCAATGAGCATAAAATCAAAATATAAATCCATGCAAGTTTCTTACTTAATAAACCAGAGGCAATAGGTCTATTTTTTGTTCTAAAAACTTTTTTGTCTATTTCTTCATCAACAATGTCATTTATTATACATCCGGCACTTCTCATCAGAACCGATCCACAAAAAAAAAGAAACAGGTAGTAAAGAAAGATATTTAGATCTCCATCAAAATATAGAGCAAGAGACAAACCCCACGAACAAGGCCAGAATAGCAGAAGAAAACCAATTGGTTTATTAAGTCTAGTAACATTAATGAAATTTTTTAAGTGTGCTTTCATTATTAAAGTTGTAAATATCAAACACTAAACACATAATCAATTTGATTCGATATGAATATAGATTACACAGTCACAGCTCTAATGTTTCCGGCAATCCCTCTCTTGATGAGTGTTTATGGCAATCGTTTTCATACACTAAGTGATTTAATAAGAAAAATACATGACGAATATGTTTGGGAAAAACATATTCCTCCAGAATGGGAAAAACAGCTTATTAATTTAAATGGCAGAGTTAAATGGATGAAGTACACACTAGCATGCGCAAGTTTTGGGTTTTTGTTTAATATGTTAACTGTTCTTGCTCTTTATTTGGATAGAATTTTTATGGCAAGGGTTATCTTTGGATCTTGTTGTGTAGCAATGATAGTTTCAGTTATTTTTTTTATTAGAGATATACATCTTTCCACGGAATCCTTAAAACTGCATTTATCAGATATGAAAATAGATGAAGATTAATTGTTATGAAAATTAATGCTGTCAGAGCCTTTATCATTGCATCTATTGTTATAATTTTTCTTTATGCCCTAGGTTTGTTTCTTCCTATTATCATGAAATCTAAATCAGAATTAATAGACAGTTCTAGAAATAAAATAGTTTTATATTACAATGATTTGAGCAATGTTTGATAAATTCACCATACTTTTAATCATATTGGTTTTACTATTAATTTTTTACTTCGTAATTAGATTGGGAGCAGGTAAAAAACAAGACATTGAAAATTCAAAAGGACTTACAAATTATTTGTTTGGAGTTCGAATTTTAATAATTATATTAGCAGTTGTGGGTTTAATTTTGTGGTTTTTTATTTGAGTCCCTTTGATAAATTGATACTCCGAAATCGATTTTATGTTTATAAGATTCTTTAAAAGTTTCTAGCTGCCAGCCAGACATTCTTTTAATCAAAATATTTAAGTTTTCTTTCTTCCATTTTTCTGTTGTGCTTTTTTCTTTCCATATTTTCTTTTCCTCATTAGTTCTGGCGCAACCATAGCAAAAACCAGTTATGGGATCAGTTTTACAAATACTAATACAAGGGTTAGATGTGTTTTTAGATTTTGTGCTATTCATTTGGTATTAATATGGCCGGACCTATTATTTTTCTGGACTCTAAATCTTCATGAGCTTTTCTCACATCTGATAAATTATATTCTTTGAAAATTTTTATTTTTACTTTCCCAAATTTAATTTGTTCAAACAATGCTTGTGCCCCTTCTTCAAGTTCATTTCTATTGGCCGTATAGTTCATGAGCGCCGGTCTTGTAAAGAAAATACTTTTTGGAACCATATATTTTTTTATATCTATGAGATTTAATGATCCTGATGAATTTCCAAAAGAAACCATCATGCCTCTAACTTTTAAACAATTAATAGATTTTTCAAAAGTATCTTTGCCTACACCATCGTAAACAACATCAACCCCTTTATTCTCGGTTATTTCAAGAACTTTTTTGTCAAAATCCTCTTTTCTATAGTTTATGACAAAATCACAACCATTTTTTTTTGCCATATCTACTTTTTCGTCCGAACCTACAGTGCCAATTAATTTACAACCAATACTTTTTGCCCACTGACAAAAAATTTGTCCAACGCCCCCTGCGGCCGCATGAAACAAAAGTGTTTCATTTGCACTAACTTTATAGGTCTTACACAAAAGATAATATGTTGTTAAACCTTTCGTCATAATACTAGCTGCAATTTTATGGGTTATGCCATCGGGTATTTTAATAGCAATTTTTTCAGGGATAACTCTTTCATCAGAGTATGAACCCAAAGGAAGTGCCGCATAAGCTATGTCATCGCCCTTACTAAAATTTTTTACTCCAGAACCAACTTCCTGAATAACTCCGGCACCTTCTAATCCAATACCACAAGGTAATTTTATAGGGTAAAGACCACTCCTGTGATAGGTATCAATATAATTTAAACCAATAGCCAAATTTTTAATTTTAATTTGTTCTGGACCAGGGGAAGGAACCGACACATCTTTTAGCTCTAAAACTTCTGGACCACCATGCTTGTTAATAATAACTGATTTTGACATTATCTTATAAAGTTTCCATTGTTATAATCTTCCATTGCTTGCAAAATTTCTTGTTTTGTATTCATAACAAATGGCCCTCCTCTCGCAATGGCTTCTCCAATTGGTTTTCCAGCAATTAACAAAAATTTACTTCTTTTAAGAGCTTTTACATTCAAATTTTTTCCTTTTTTTAAAACAATCAATGACGATCCATCAATTCTTTGATGTTTATCTTTACCAATTTTTATATTTCCTTCTACAAGATAAATGAACGAATTATGGTTTAATGGTAAATCAAATTTAAATTCATTCTCTTCTCTTAACTCAATATCAAAATAAATGGGCTCAACATTATGCCCTTTTATTGGACCTTCATAATTTTTAAATTTTCCTGCAATAATTTTTATTTTTTTTTCTTCATCCTTGTAAATTTTTATTTGTTTTGCATCTAAATATATATATTCAGGCTTACTCATTTTTAATTTTGCCGGCATATTCACCCATAATTGAAAACCATGTAATTTACCATCAGACATTGCAGGCATTTCAGAATGAATTATGCCACCGCCTGTTTTCATCCATTGAACATCACCTGAAGACATTATTCCTTTTGCACCTGTACTATCTTTATGCTCAAATTTACCTTCAAGCATGTAAGTAACAGTCTCAATTCCTCTGTGAGGGTGTGGAGGAAATCCAGCCATGTAATCATCTTTATTTTCAGATCCAAATTCATCCAGCAATAAAAAAGGATCTAAATAATTAATAGCTGACGTTCCAATACTCCTTTTTAACTTTACTCCAGCTCCGTCAGAAGTCTCTACAGGCTCGACTATTTTTTTAATTTCAATTTCTGACATTTTAAATAGACTATCACAAAATATTAAATACAATAATCGTTTTTAATTTATATAAAATTTTAATGTCATCAAAAACAAGACTTTTTTTTTCTAAAGAACTGAAAGCCGATCTTATTTCGACACTTTCAAAATCTCAATCGCATTATATTAAAAATGTTATGAGAATAAAACCAAGCGAGATAATTTCGCTTTTTAATTCTGTTGATGGAGAATGGGACGCTAGTATCCTTACTCATGGTAAGGATTTAACAGAATTTAAAGTTGAAAAATTATCCAAGCCTCAAAAAAAAGAAAATAATTTGTGGTTAGCTTTTTCTCCCATAAAAAAAATTCCTCAAGATATGATGTTGCAAAAAACAACAGAACTAGGAATACAAAAATTTGTTCCAATTTTGTGCGAGCGAAGTGTTGTTAAAGAAATTAATATTGAAAGAGCAGAAAAGATTGTTATTGAGGCGAGCGAACAATCAAATCGAATTTCTGTTCCTGAAATTTCTGAAATTCAAAAATTAAAAAATTTTCTAAATGAATTTCCAAAAAACGGATCCCTTATTTTTTGTGATATCAATTGTTCCGCAAGTAAATTAGAAAATATTTTGTCAAAGAAGATTACAGGCCCTATATGTATTTTAATCGGCCCCGAAGGAGATTTTTCTGAGTTAGAAAGACAATTAATAGTTGATCAAAAACAAGCTTTTTCTATGACCTTGGCTAAAAATATTTTACGTTCAGAAACTGCCGCAATAGCAGCGACCACAATTTTAAATTATCACCTAAATTTTAAGTAATTTACCTTCAAAATTAAGAAGATTTTGACTATGCAAAATTGTCGCAAAGACCTACTAAACTATGCATTACATGTACTAATTTGGTGGAAATATAACGCATAGTGATGTAGTAAAACTACACCCAAAACAACGATTAAACTTATTGATAACATGAGTACATCATACGCACTTCTTTTAGGATTAATTATATTTTTTGTCTTATTTATCTATTTTTCATTTTTCTCTGTTTCCTTGAGGCTTGAAAAAAATGAAAATGAAGCAGAGATAGCCGTTAAAAGAAAAAACGTTCCATTTAGATGGAAAAATTTGGTTGATAATAAAAATAAAAATTTAGGATGGATTGATCTAGGAAATCATATTTTAGTTTTAGGAATTGTTTTATTTGCAGTTTTTATAATAACAAATGCATAGGTAGAAAAATTTAAAATGGCAGTAGCAATAGTAATACTTTTAATAGCGCTTGGATCGATAGCGTTTCATTTCTGGTCCCCTTGGTGGTGGACTCCCATTGCATCAAACTGGCAAGGTATGGATGATACTATCCTTTTAACTTTTTGGATAACAGGTTTTGTATTTGTTGCCATATGTGCGTTCGTTGCTTATTGCGTTTGGAAATATCGATACCAAAAAAACAGAATAGCAGAATATAAACCTGAAGATAAAAAACTAGAAACAAGATTAATTTTAATAACTACTTTGGGTGTTATAGCATTACTTGCTCCAGGACTTTTAGTTTGGAATAATTATATTTCAGTTCCAGACAACGCTTACAAGGTTGAAGTAGTTGCTTATCAGTGGGGTTGGAAATTTAGATTACCAGGGAAAGATGGAGTTTTAGGTAAAACCGATATCAAATTAATTAATGATGAAAATCCTTTTGGATTAAATTTAGAAGATTCTTATGGAAAAGATGATCTTTTAGTTGACGAAGGCGAACTTCATTTATTATTGGATCGACCGGTTAAATTTGAGCTTCGAGCAATCGATGTTTTACATAATTTTTATGTTCCGCAATTTAGAGGGAAGATGGATATGGTTCCAGGAATGATTACTTATTATTGGATCACGCCAACTAGAATTGGAGAATTTGAAATACTATGTGCAGAATATTGTGGAACAGGGCACTATGCAATGCGCGGACTTGTCATAGTAGACAAAGAAAAAGAATATAATAAATGGGAAGCAAAGCAAATAACTTTTGATAAAATGTTCGCTAAAAATAAAAACAATAAAAATTTACAACTAGCAAAAAACACGAAATGAACTATAGGTTAAGTCAATGTCTGATGAATACGAACATAAACTAGAAGCCAAATCAGATTACGTTTCTGATGCATCCTCTGGAACTTCGGCTTCAGACATAGATAAACTTCCTCCAGCAGAATTACCGGATCAAGAACTTTATCATTCACACAGCTGGTGGACGACATATGTATTTTCACAAGACGCAAAGTACATAGGGGTTCAGTACGCATGTACTGCAATTGGCACTGGGATTTTGGGTTTAGTTTTATCTTGGTTGATGAGACTTCAAATTGCTTTTCCGGGCTTAGGACTTCTTGAACCATCAGCCTATTACCAATTCGTTACAATGCATGGAATGATAATGGTAATTTATCTTTTAACAGCTTTATTCTTGGGTGGATTTGGAAATTTTTTAATACCACTCATGTGCGGTTCACGTGATATGGCCTTTCCTTATGTAAACATGGTTAGTTATTGGATGTTCCTTGTTGCCGTGTTAGTTTTGCTTTCCAGCTTTTTTGTTCCAGGCGGGCCCACAGGGGCAGGCTGGACATTATATCCTCCACAGGCCATAACATCCGGCACTCCAGGACACAACATGGGTATAATTTTGATGTTGGTGTCTCTAGTATTGTTCGTAGCTGGTTTTACAATGGGAGGATTAAATTACATTGTGACCGTTTTACAATTAAGAACACGTGGAATGACATTGATGAGATTGCCTTTAACTGTTTGGGGCATTTTTGTTGCTACTATACTAGCGTTGTTAGCTTTTCCCGCATTGTTAGTTGGAGGACTTATGATGACCCTCGATGGTTTACTTGGCACTAGTTTTTTTATGCCGGCTATAGTGTCAATGGGCGAACAATTAAAGTACGAGGGCGGTAGTCCTATATTATTTCAACATCTTTTCTGGTTCTTTGGACATCCGGAAGTTTATATAGTTGCTCTACCTGCATTTGGTATCGTGTCCGATCTAATTTCTATACATGCAAGAAAAAATATTTTTGGTTATCGAATGATGGTTTGGGCTATTGTAGGAATTGGAGCGCTAAGTTTCTTCGTTTGGGCCCATCACATGTATGTAGCGGGAATGAACCCATGGTTTGGTTTCTTTTTTGCTACAACCACTCTTATTATAGCTGTTCCTACAGCCATTAAAGTTTACAATTGGATCTTAACTCTTTGGAGAGGAAATATTCAGCTATCATTACCAATGTTGTTCTCTCTTGGTTTCATAGTTACATTTTTGAATGGTGGCTTAACCGGATTGTTTTTAGGAAATGTAACAGTAGATGTTCCTTTATCTGACACATATTTTGTTGTTGCCCACTTTCATATGGTAATGGGCATAGCACCCGTTCTGGTCGTTTTTGGTGCTATTTATCATTGGTATCCTTTAATTACAGGCAGAATGCTTAACGAGACACTAGGTAAAATTCATTTTTGGATAACCTTTGTTGGTTCATATGCAATTTATTTTCCAATGCATTATCAAGGTTTTATCGGAGTTCCGAGAAGATATTTTGAAATTTACGACAGCCCTTATATCGAAACATCTACAATGGGTCTAAATGTATTTATAACAGTTGCAGCTTTAATTGTTGGAGCAGCTCAGTTATTGTTTATATATAACTTAATTTCAAGTGCCAGATTAGGAAAAAAAGCAGAAAAAAATCCATGGAAGGCCAATTCTTTAGAGTGGCAAACTCCTGAGATGCCTCCAGCACATGGAAATTGGGGTAAAGAAATGCCAAAAGTTTATCGTTGGCCATATGACTACAGTGTTCCTGGTGCTAAAGAAGATTATATTCCGCAAAACGTTGCACCAAGTGCTGTTACAGAAGCGAAAGTGGAGAAATCGTGAACAAATTTTTTAAAACATTAGCTGAAAAACCTTGGGAAGAAAGCCAAGCAAAAATTGACAATGAACATCAAGGTAAAACACTTAGCTTGAGTAAATATAAGTTAGGACTTAGGACCATTATGGTTGTAAGTACGATTATATTTTCTTTTTTTATCATTGCTTATGCAGACAGAATGCTTATTCATGATTGGCGAAGCATGCCAGAACCATGGTTGCTTTGGGCCAATACTGGAATTCTTATATTAAGCAGTATTATGTTTCACTTAACAAAAATTGCATCAGATCGACAACACAATGATAAGATAAAAAAAGGTTTATATTTTATTGGTTTTCTAGCCTATACATTTTTATTTAGTCAGCTTTTAGTTTGGTATCAATTGTTGAATTCTGGGTATTATGCAGCAACAAACCCTGCTAATGCGTTTTTTTATTTGTTTACAGCCCTACACGGACTTCACTTAATAGGCGGGCTGTATTTTTTAGGAAGAACGACTTCTAAATTTTTAAGAAATAATTCTAAAGTTCAAGAGATACAACACACCATAGAACTTTGCGCAATTTATTGGCACTTTCTATTAGCCGTTTGGATAGTGTTGTTTGGGTTAATGTTATTTACTTAATGGGAAAAATATGGATCAAACTTCATTAGATAAGTTACCAAAAGGTTTTAAAAGTATAGGCAGTGATTTTGGAACGGATCAGACTGCATTTAAAGGTGTTAACTGGGGAAAAGCGATGATGTGGATCTTTCTATTAAGCGACACCTTCATCTTTAGTTGTTTTCTAATTTCTTATATGAAGGGTAGGGCATCTACGGTAGTTGAATGGCCAAACCCGAGCGAGGTTTTTGCACTTAATTTTATGGGTGTTCCAGTGCCTCTTTTACTTATTGCAATTATGACTTTCGTATTAATAACCAGCAGCGGAACTATGGCTCTGGCAGTTAAATACGGATACGAAAGAAATAAAAAAATGTGCGGATGGTTTATTCTTTTTACCGCATTAGGAGGCCTGACTTTTGTTGGAATGCAAGCTTTTGAATGGTCTAAACTTATTCACGAAGGCGTTAGACCTTGGGAAAATCCTTTTGGCGCCCATCAATTTGGATCATTTTTCTTTATGATAACAGGTTTTCATGGAACCCATGTTTCCATAGGGGT